>CAZAIW010000001.1:0-295 GCA_964485285.1 uncultured Burkholderiaceae bacterium
CACCTTCGATGTGGACTTGGCCGTGCAAAAAAACAACGACAACCCGGTGTACTACGTGCAGTACGCCCACGCACGCATTTGCTCGGTGCTACGCGCGTGGGCTGAACAAGATGACGGCAAAAGCGGCGATGCAGCCACGTTGAAAGACGTGGACTTGTCCGCGCTGGACAGCCCCCAAGCCCAAGCCCTGATGCTGCAACTGGCCAAGTACCCCGCCATGCTGACCGCTGCTGCGCAAGGCTTTGCACCGCACGACGTGACCTTTTATTTGCGCGAGCTGGCCAGCCAGTACCAC
>CAZAIW010000001.1:305-45097 GCA_964485285.1 uncultured Burkholderiaceae bacterium
ACAGCTACTACGATGCCGAGCGCATTTTGGTTCCCGACGTGCCAACCAAACTAGCGCGTTTGGCGTTAATCGCTGCAACCGCTCAGGTTTTGAAAAACGGATTGGCCGTTTTAGGCGTGAGCGCCCCTCACAAAATGTGACAATCCAGTGATGAACAAGATCCACCCACACACACCTCTTCAGCAGCAGCGCGGCGGCACGCTGCTGGGCGTTATCGTTGGCCTGCTCGTGGGGCTAGGCATCGCGCTAGGCGTTGCCCTTTACGTGATGAAGGTACCCACACCGTTTAATAGCAAGAGCACCAGCCGCACGCCAGCCCAAGACGCAGCCGAAGCGCAAAAGAATAAAGACTGGAACCCCAACGCCGCGCTGGCTAATAAAGCCTCCAGCAAACCCACCGACCCCGCAGCCCCCACCACGCCTGCGCCAGCGGCTGCTGAACCCAAAAATGACACCCCCCCTAAGCCGCAAGCCTCATCCAACGGGGCTTCCCAAGCCACTAGTGCCACAAGCCCAAGCGATACAAGGCCTACAGGCGATGAGGCTGCTGAGTATTACGTTCAAGTGGGCGCTTTTCGCAACAACGACGAAGCTCAGGCTCTGCGCGGCAAGTTGGCACTCTCTAACTTTGAAAGCAAAGTCATGGAGCGCGAGCAATCGGGTCAAAAAGTCTTTCGCGTTCGCGTGGGTCCCTTTCCTAACCAGGCCGCAGGCGACAAAGCCAAAGCCAGCCTAGACGCGGCAGGTTTTGACACCATAGTTGTGCGTGCGCAACGCTAACGTTTTACCTCCACCACCTCGATTGGATATTTAGCATGAACCCAGAACTTTGCTCCACCTTCACGCGCCGCGATATGGGCGGCCTCTCGTTAGGCGCAGCAGCGCTACTCACCGGTCTATCGGGCTTACCAGCTCCATCAGCCTTGGCGCAAGGTAAGGCCCCTGAAGAAAACACGGACTACATCAAGCTAGACAAACCGGCTGCCACCGAGGGTGTCAAAGGAAAAATTGAGGTGGTCGAATTTTTTTGGTACCACTGCCCACACTGCAATCACTTTGAACCCACGCTCCAAGCTTGGTTGAAAAAGCTGCCCAAAGACGTGCACTTTCGGCGCGTCCACGTGGCGTTTAGACCCAACTTTGTGTTTGACCAGCAACTGTTCTACACGCTAGAGGCCATGGGCAAGATCGAGCAACTCCACGCCAAAGTTTTTGCCGCCATTCATACCGAGCGCGTGACGTTGGATACCCGCGAACAAATCATCGAATGGGTCACCAAGCAAGGCATCAACAAAACCGAATTCACCAAAATTTACGACAGCTTTGCCATTGGCTCTAAAGCCACGAGGGCCACGCAATTGCAAACCGCCTACGGCGTGACGGGCGTGCCCTCGCTCGGTATTGCCGGGCAGTTCTATACCGATGGCGCTTTGGCGCAAAGCATGGAGCGCGCACTGCAAATCACCGACTATTTGGTCAACAAGCTGCGCAAAAAATAAACCATTGGCAAGGGCAACTCCTTTGAAAGTCATCTTTGCGGGAACGCCCGAATTTGCCGCCGTCGCCCTGCAAGCCTTGCTAGATGCGGGGTTTGAAGTTCCCTTGGTGCTGACCCAACCTGACCGACCGGCCGGGCGTGGCCTCAAACTGCAAGCCTCTGCCGTCAAGCAATTAGCGCTTGCGCACCATCTGCCACTGGCCCAGCCGCTCAGTCTGCGCTTGGGTGGCAAGCACCCAGACGATGCGCTGGCGGCTCGTCAACTGATCGATGCGGCGCAGGCTGACTTTATGGTCGTTGCGGCTTACGGCTTGATCTTGCCGCAGTGGACGCTTGATGCGCCGCGCCACGGCTGCCTGAACATTCACGCTTCGCTACTGCCGCGCTGGCGTGGTGCAGCGCCGATTCACCGCGCGATTGAAGCGGGCGACAAAGAGACGGGTGTCACCATCATGCAAATGGATGCGGGACTTGACACCGGCGCGATGCTGCTCAAACAGTCACTACCCATCGATGCCCAAGACACCACCCAGACGCTGCACGATAAACTAGCCCGGCTTGGCGCAAGCCTTATCCAACAAGCCTTGCAAGACTATGTCAAGCTGAAAGCCACACCCCAAGCGGGTGATGGCATTACGTATGCAGCAAAAATCTCCAAGGCCGAAGCAGCGCTGGACTGGTCACAGGATGCCGCAAGTCTCGAACGAAAAATCCGCGCCTTCAACCCAGCGCCGGGCTGCACAGCGCTGCTTGGCGGCGAGACCGTCAAGGTATGGCAGGCGCAACTAGCGCCAACGCCCAGCGGCATAGCCGTGCAAACCGGTAGCACCAGCGCCAACAACCTTGGGACGCTGTTTATCACCGAGCTGCAACGCGCAGGCGGTAAACGCATGAGCGCCGCCGAGTATGTGCGAGGGTTGAAGAGTTAACGGCACCCCGCCTTTTACTCCATTGACTTCGGTTTCTCACCAAAAATGTGTAGACAAACGTGTAGAATAAAAAATGAAAATCGCGGGCATTGATTGGGATGATGGCAATTGGCCAAAGTGCGGTAAGCATGGTGTGTCACGCATGGAAATTGAAGAGGTTCTGCTGGGCACACCGGCAGTCATGCCAGACCCCAACCCAGATGAGCCTCGTATGAGAGCTATCGGAAAAACAAACTTGGGGCGTTATGTTTTTTTGGTTTTTATGCTCCGAAAAATAGACTCAAAAAACTGGTTACGCCCAATCAGCGCCCGGTACATGCATCAAAAGGAGATTGACCGCTATGAAAACCGCTTCTAAGTCCATGCCATCTATCACGAGCGACGCACAAGCGGAGCGCTTTGTAGAAACAGCTGTTCTTTCGGACTACGATCTGTCGGGGTTCACGCCTATGCGTTTTGAGCTAGAGCCCAAAACAGCGGCATTGCATATGCGGTTACCTCAAAATTTGCTTCATGCTTTGAAGGCTAAGGCGCAAGCAAAAAGAATACCCTACACACGCTATGTGCGTCAGCTTTTGGAGAGGGAAGTTGCCGCCTAAAACCTCAATCGCCAAGACCACAAAATAGCGCTAAAAATTCTTGCGCAAGTCCATGCCAGCGTACAGCTGCGCGACTTGGTCAGCGTAACCGTTCAACATCTCGGTTTTGCGCCGCTTCGCAAACAGCCCGCCAGTATCGCCAATGCGGCGCTCGGTTGCTTGGCTCCAGCGCGGATGATCAACCTGTGGATTGACGTTGGAGTAAAAACCATATTCGTTACGTGCCGCTTTATTCCATGCGGTGGCGGGCATCTTGTCGGTGATGCGGATTTTGACGATGCTCTTGGCGCTTTTAAAACCATACTTCCAAGGCACCACAAGGCGCACCGGAGCCCCGTTTTGATTGGGTAGCACTTCGCCGTACATGCCAAAGGCCAGCATGGTCAGCGGGTGCATAGCCTCGTCTAAGCGCAGGCCTTCGGTATACGGCCAATCGAGCACACCCGAGCGTATGCCCGGCATTTGCGCTTTGTCCGCTAGCGAGACAAACTCCACAAATTGAGCGCTGGGCAGCAGCTCTACTTTTTTCAAAAGCGTCACCAGCGAATAGCCCACCCACGGAATCACCATCGACCAGCCCTCAACGCAGCGCAAACGGTAGATGCGCTCTTCCATCGCCGACAGTTTCATCACATCATCTAAAGCGTACTTCGCGGGCTTTTTAACCAGTCCCTCCACCTCGATCGTCCAAGGCGTGGTTTGGAGCGTGTGCGCCCTCCTCGCGGGTTCGTCTTTATCGGTACCAAATTCGTAATAGTTGTTGTAGCTGCTCGCGTCTTTGTACTCGGTGGGCTTGTCGATGGTGCTAGCGCCAGGAACCTTGGAAGCCACGCCCGCTAAAGCCTTGTGCTGACCTGGCGGCGCTGTGGCGGCCAGCGCATCAGCGCTCATTAGTCCAAGCCCAGCACCCAAGGACGCAGCCCCAGTCGCGCCCTTGCCCATGAGCGCGAGCCACTGGCGTCTGCGCAGGTAGTCGCGGTGCGGGGTGATCTCGGACGGATACGGATGGTTAAATCCAGACAGGGTGGATCGAATCAGCATCACGCGCTCCTTTGTCAATCTTTAAAACGCCGCTAGCGCGTCCAGCACAATGGCGGGGGTGAGCACTTCGGGCAGCAATTGCGGCTGACTTGCCTTGGGCGAGTACAGCGCATAGACCGGCAAGCCCGAACGCCCAAGCCGCGTGAGCTCAGCAGCAATGGCGGGGTTGGGTTTGGTCCAGTCGGCACGCAGCAGCACAACTTGTTTGGCTTTGAATGCCGCCTCGACTTCGGCGCGGCTCAGTGTGGAAGATTTATTAACCTGACAGGTCAAGCACCACGCGGCCGTGAAGTCAACCAGCACGGGTTTGCCTGCGGCTCGCGCCGCCGCCTGCGCCTGCGGTGTCCACGCCGTCCACACACCAAGGGATGGAGTTCCCGCCGGTGCATTTGGATCAATGCTGGCATCCACACCGGGCACGCTGGCCGATCCATCGGCATCGTTGGCGCTATGCCACAAAGCAAATGAACTCAATAAGCTGAGCGTAAAAATCGTCATCACCAGGGTGCGCGGCAGTCCTCTTGGCAAGCCCACCGACCAAATGAACGCGGTCAACATGAGCAGCGAAAACGACAACGCAAAAGCCTCGTTGATACTGGTTTGCTGCGCGTAAATCCACACCAACCAAAACACCGTTGCAAATACCGGCCAAGCTAAGAAATGTCGCATCGTGACCATCCAACTACCGGGCTTGGGCAACAGATTTAGCAGCCATCCGCCCACACGTGGATACGCAGCAATCAGCAAAAACGGCAGCGCCATGCCCAGCCCCATCGCAACAAAAATCAATATCGCCTGCGCCGCAGGCAGACTAATGGCCAGCCCTAGCGATGCGCCCATAAACGGAGCCGTACACGGTGTCGCAATCAGCACCGCCAAAGCGCCGCTCGCCAAGGTATCGACCGCCGGATGCGAGGATTGAAAATTGACCAACCGCCTTGGGAACACCAGCCGAAGCTCAAACGCTTCAAACAAGTTCAAGCCAATCAACATAAACAGCAGCGCCAGCGCCATCACCATATAAGGCGACTGCAACTGAAAGCCCCAGCCTAAACTCTGTCCAGCGCCACGCAGTATCAACAGCAACAAGCCCAGCAACCCGAAGCTGCCCACCACGCCCAGCGCAAAAAGTCCGCTGGATGATCGCAGCGAGAGCGTGTCGTCCGACAGCACGCTGGCAGCGCCCGTTGACTCGATCATCACCTTGGCCGTGCTGGATTTGGCCTCGACCACTTTATTGGGCGAAAAGCTCAGCAGCTTAATGGCCAAAACCGGCAAGACGCAGGGCATCAAATTCAAAATCAAGCCGCCTAATAAGGCACCCGACACCGCCATCCAAAATGCCGCACTCGTCCACGAGGCCGTCAGCGCGCCACTTTCGGACTGGGCGCGATGCTTGGCCTCTTGTTTGCTTTTTTCAAGTGCCGCTTCTAGCGCAGGGCTTATGGCGCTTGGCTTGGCGGCAGGCGCTGCCGGCCAAGCCCCATCCAGCTTGGCTTGCACGCGAAGCGATGGGTTGCTTGGGCTTCCGGCAATCTTGATCACCCACGCCATGTCCGCAGGGCTTTTGGCGCGCTGTGCGCCCAGCGCAACCACCGCCGTCCACTGAGTGCCCTGCCAGTTTTGATCGGGGGTGGCGGCGGTTTCAATCACCTCGGCATCCTCAGCAAACAACTCTAAACGCTTGCCTTGCCAAGCGGCGGGCAGCGCCGCCACCGACAGCTTGATGGAGCGATCACTGGGCGTATAGGTTGCGGCACCCGTGTGTGGTTTGGGTTCACGCGCGGCAAATTCGATAAAGACGGGGCGGCTAAGCGCCGTCGCCCCGCGCACAGGCATGCTGAGTAAAAACTCGCCTTCTTCAGGGATGCATTCGGTCTTGCACGCCAGCCACTGGGCTTTTAGACGGATCACAAATTCACTACTGGCACTTTGAAAATCGCCCGCCACCGTCACTGGTACGGTCAAAAGCACAGCGCCCTCGTAACCATAATTGGCAAGATTGGCAACTGGGATTTTTTGTGGCGTGGGCCACTGGATAGCGCCCGCTGTGACTCCCGCAGGCAGTGTCCAGTGGAGCTGCGTAGCAAGCCCCGAGTCGCCGGGATTCTTCCAATACGTGTGCCAACCCGCCTGATGCTGCAGATGCAACCCCAACCAAAGCGGCTTACCTGCTTGTACGCCGTCGGGGGCGTAGGCCATCAGTTCAGCGCGGACATGCGGCGTGGTCAGCACACGACCCGCGACAGGTGCCGAAGAGAATAAATCGGACTTAGCAGGTGTCTGCGCCCATGACGAAGTCACCAAGCCCATGAGCAAAGCGACACGAAGCAGCAGCAAAAAAAGAATGCGACAAATCATGAGCGACTAGTATAGGTGGAGACGAGCGATCAACCGATCACGTAGCCGTAGGCACCACGCGCATACCCCACACTCAAACGCCTCACTCAAACGCCTCACTCAAATGCCGCGTACCCGGTCTGCGTAAAACTGCTGCACATAAGCCCCTAAGCGCCCTACGTCTAAAGCATCGCGCACCTCTTGCATCAGGTTCAAGAAATAATGCAAGTTATGAATGCTCGCCAGCATGGGTCCCAGCATTTCGCCGCAGCGATCAAGATGGTGCAGATACGCCCGCGAGAAACCTCCGCTGGTGCCGCTGCTGCTTGCCTGCCCTGCGCAGGCGTAGCAGGTACAGGTGGGGTCAATCGGCTGCTGATCGGTTTTGTAGCGTGCGTTTCTAATTTTCAGATCACCAAAGCGCGTGAAGTAGTGGCCATTGCGTGCGTTGCGCGTGGGCATCACGCAGTCAAACATATCGATGCCCGATAGCACGCCCTCGATCAAGTCTTCGGGCGTCCCCACACCCATGAGGTAATGCGGCTTGTGCGCAGGCAGCTTGGGACCCGTGTGCCGCAGCACACGCAGCATCTCATCCTTGGGCTCGCCCACGCTGACACCGCCCACAGCAAGCCCCGGGAAGTCCATCTCTTCGAGCCGAGCGAGCGACTCCTCGCGCAGTCCCTCAAACATGCCGCCCTGCACGATGCCAAAAAGCGCGTTGGGGTTAGCCAGCCGTGCAAACTCGGCCTTGCAGCGCAGCGCCCAGCGAGCCGACAGCTCCATCGACGCGCGCGCCTCGCGCTCGGTGGTCATTTGCCCTTTGGTCTTGCCCGAGACCTGTATGTAGGGTGTGCACTCGTCAAACTGCATCACGATGTCGGAGTTCAAATGCGTTTGAATTTGCATCGACACTTCGGGTGTCAAAAACAATTTATCGCCATTGACGGGCGAAGAAAACCGCACCCCTTCTTCCGAGATTTTTCGCATCTCACCCAGCGACCACACCTGAAAACCGCCGCTGTCGGTCAAGATGGGCTTGTTCCATTTTTCAAAGCCGTGCAGGCCACCAAACTGCTGAATGACTTCCATGCCTGGCCGTAGCCACAAATGAAAGGTGTTACCCAAGATGATCTGTGCGCCCATCTCCTCTAGGCTGCGCGGCATCACACCTTTGACCGTGCCGTAAGTGCCAACGGGCATAAAGATCGGTGTTTGCACCACGCCGTGGCGGAGCGTAAGGTGTCCGCGCCGCGCATACGAGCCCAGATAAGCACCATCGCCAGAGGCGGGATCGGTTTTGAGGAGTTCAAATGTCAGCATGGCATCGTCCTAGGGTTGCGCTCTAGCAGCATGGCATCGCCATAGCTAAAGAATCGGTATTGGTTTTGGATAGCGTGGGCATACAGCCGCATGATGTGTGCATGACCTGCGAAGGCCGACACCAGCATCATGAGCGTGCTTTTGGGTAGGTGGAAATTGGTGAGCAACATATCCACCAACTGAAACTCAAAACCCGGCGTGATGAAGATATTAGTGTCACCCGACATCGCACCCGTCTTGGCGTAAGTCTCTAGCGTACGAACCGTGGTGGTGCCAACCGCCACAAGCCTTGATCCTCGGGCTTTGCAGGCCGCTATGGCCTCCAAGGTCTTGCTGGGTATGGCGTAGCGCTCATGGTGCATGACGTGATCTTCAATTTTGTCCGTCTTCATGGGCTGAAAAGTGCCCGCCCCTACGTGCAGCGTCACGCTAGCGGTTTGGATGCCACGGCTGGTTAACCGGCTAAGAACCGCTTCATCAAAATGCAGCGCCGCTGTGGGTGCCGCCACCGCGCCGGGGTGCTTGGCAAACACAGTTTGATAACGCGACTCGTCGTCAACTCCGTCGGCGTGTGTGATGTAAGGCGGTAGCGGCACATGCCCGTGCGCCGCCATCAACTGGTAGGGGTCGCCCGAAAAGCGAAAGTGAAACAACTCGTCGTTGGTGCCTGCGCGCCCCAGCAGCGTCGCCGAAAAGCCGCCTTCGCGCCCTACGCCGTGCTGACCCGTCATGCGTAGCACCGCGCCCACGGCGGGCTTTTTGCTCACGCGCATGTGGGCGATGACTTCGTTGTGGTGGCGCGCTCCGTCTAGCACGCGCTCAACCAACAGCTCGACCTTGCCGCCCGTTGCCTTCTCTCCAAAGAGACGCGCCTTGACCACTTGGGTGTCGTTAAACACCAGCAGATCGCCCACACGCAGCAGATCGGGTAGCTCATCAAAAGTCCTATCCACCGGGCTTTGCAGCCGACCGTCGAGCAAACGCGAACGGCTGCGCACAGCCGCCGGGTGCTGGGCAATCAGCTGTGGCGGGAGTGTGAAGTCGAAGTCGGCGACTTGTAGCAATGAATTCATAGACAATGCGATTATCCGTGTATGAATAGTCCCGCCATCAGTCTCTCCGCACCTACCAAACCCGCGCCAACCCATGCCCAGAAAGCCTTAGCCAAGCTGGGACTGGTGCGCGACATTGACTTTGCGCTGCACTTACCCCTGCGCTATGAGGACGAGACACACATCACCCCGCTGCGCGATGCACGGCATGGTGAGACCGTGCAGTTTGAAGCGGTGGTCACCTCGTGCAAGGTGGAGTCTCGCGGCAAGCGGCAGCTGGTGGTCACCGTTGCCGATGGCGCTACCGAATGCACCTTGCGCTTTTTTAATTTTTACCCCTCCCACGTTCGCGCCTTGGCCGTAGGCGAGCGACTGCGCATTCGGGGTGATCTTAAAAAGTCGTTGCTGGGTAACTCCATGCTGCACCCCAGCTTCAAACCCGCCGGGGGCGAGCTCTCGGCGGTGCTGACCGCCGTGTACCCGACCACCGCCGGATTGCCGCAAGGCTATATCCGCAAAGCCGTATGGGGCGGCCTGTTGCGCGCCAAGCAGCGCGGCGAGTTAGCGCCAACAGTGAGCATCCCGCAGCTGCCCAGTCTAGTCGACGCGCTGGAGCTGTTGCATCACCCCACGCCCGATGTATCGGTTGCCCAATTAGAGGATCGATCACACCCAGCGTGGCAGCGCCTTAAGGCCGAGGAGCTCTTGGCGCAGCAACTCTCGCAGCTGCATGCCAGGCGCGAACGCCTCAAAATGAACGCCTACCGCTTGCCCACAACCACAGCGCAAAGCTCGCTGGTGCAATCGCTGCAAAGTGCGCTGCCCTTTACCTTGACACGCGCCCAAACGCGCGTGTTGCAAGAAATTGCGCTTGATCTTGCACAAGTCAAGCCCATGAATCGGCTACTGCAAGGCGATGTCGGCTCGGGCAAAACGGTCGTTGCGGCCTTGGCTGCCGCGCAATGTATCGAGGCGGGCTTTCAATGTGCGCTCATGGTTCCTACAGAAATTTTGGCGCAGCAACACTTTGCCAAATTGGTCGAGTGGCTCAAACCTTTGCTAGCGCAGCGCAGTCTGTCCGTGGCTTGGCTCTCGGGCACGCAAAAAGCCAAGGAGCGACGCGCCATGCTGGCCAGCATTGAGTCGGGCGAGGCGGCGCTGGTCGTGGGCACACACGCCATCATCCAAAACAAGGTCAACTTCGCCAAGCTTGCGCTGGTTGTCGTTGACGAGCAGCACCGCTTTGGTGTCGCGCAGCGCCTAGCGCTGAAAGATAAGACGCAAGGTGAGCGGCATCCGCATGTGCTAATGATGTCGGCAACGCCCATTCCGCGTACCTTGGCGATGAGTTATTACGCCGACTTAGATGTCTCCACCCTTGATGAGTTGCCACCCGGACGCACGCCCATCGTCACGAAACTGGTGTCCATGAGCAAGCGCGACGAAGTCACGCGCCGCATCATGGGTCAGCTCAAGGCAGGGCGGCAGGTGTACTGGGTGTGCCCTTTGATTGAGGAGAGCGAAGCCATCGATTTAGTCAACGCCACGCAGACGCACGAGTCACTGCAAGCCGCCCTGCACGTAGCACTGCCGCATGCACGGGTGGCGCTACTGCATTCGCACATCGCGCCAGCTGAGAAAAAAGCCATCATGACCGCCTTTACCAACAACGATGTGCACGTGCTGGTGAGCACCACGGTGATTGAGGTGGGGGTTGATGTGCCTAACGCCACGCTCATGGTGATTGAACACGCCGAGCGGTTTGGACTGGCGCAGCTGCACCAACTCAGAGGACGAGTAGGACGCGGTGCGGCCGCATCGGCCTGTGTGCTTTTGTACGCCACCGGCGAGTCCGGCCGCTTAGGCGACGCGGCTAAGGCGCGGCTCAAGGCGATGGCCGAGACCACCGATGGATTTGAAATCGCCAAACGCGACTTAGCGATTCGCGGCCCGGGTGAACTGCTGGGGCCACGCCAATCGGGCGCACAAATGCTGCGCTTTGCTGATTTGTCCGACCCACAAGACCTTGCGTGGCTTGCATGGGCCAAAGAGCAAGCGCCCCTGCTGATGAATGCCTCGCCCAGCGCTGCCTTTGAACATATGGCTCGCTGGCTGCCCAGCGGCGCAGCCTTTATGGGGGCTTGATAGAATGTCAGCCTTGCCAGCCTAGGCAGACGGCTGCGGCCACCGTGAAAATAACGGCTATTCACCCCCCCCCTCTTAGACCAAGGTCACCCATGCTACTGGATGCATCAAAACTAAAAGCCGCTGCTTTATCCGTCTTGATGGAGCATATTGGACTGGCGGCCTATCCCATCGCCGATGAGTTCATGGATGCCTACGTACAGCAAGCGACCATGAAGTTCCGCACGGGTGACCGTTTGACTTTTTTACCTTGGCTTGTCGCCGACATACTGACCGAAAAGCTGCCTGCGGCGCTACCCATCAAAGACATCGCGCAAGCCATTACCACCACTTACCAATCTTCTACCCAGCCTTAAGGAGCACTGTTCACATGACTTCCATTCGTAAAAACCTCCAGCTTGGACTGCTGCTGGTCATTGCCTTTTTTGTCTTGCAAATCGGCGTTTATTTTTTCACCGAAACCAGCATTCAAACCAACTTAGGGACGATTGTTAAAACCAATACACAAGTGGCCTCCAAAATTTCGACCTTGGCGATCAATGCCCAGCAAATTCGCCGCTACGAAAAAGAGTATTTCATCTACGTCACCAACATTGAAAAGCGCAACGGCTATGTTGCCGAGTGGACTGAAGCCGTCCAAAAGGCGGAACGTCTTTTGCAAGAGCTAGAGGAGAACAAGCAAGCGCTGCTGAGCGTTACCGAAATCAGAAATGTCACGGACTGGAAGCAGTCACTGGCTTTTTATAGGAGCGAGATGCTTAAAATTTTTACGCTCGTCAACACGCAAAATTCTGCTGAGAACATCGCACTGCAAAACGCCCCAGCCCCAGCAGCTAAACCCGCCAAAGGGCAGGCTGCGGCGGCACCGGTTGTCCCTGTCCTGTTAAGCCCTAGTGAAGTCAACGCCATGATTGGCCCCGGAAAAGACAAGCTCAGCAGCGTCTTGATCAAGGGTGTGGCCGATATGGAAAAAACCAAGGTCGACGAAACGCTGTCCTTGTCGGGTGTTGTTGACCGAGGATTTGACCGGATGACTTACATCTTCTTGGCCATCAGCGCCGTCGGCATTGTGCTGGTCTTGGTGCTCTTGGTGACGCTGCCTAAAACCATCTCCAACGCTATTACACGTCTATCCAACTCGGTCGATAAGCTCAGCAAGGGCAACATCGATGAAGCCATTGAGACCGGCAAGGTGTCCGAATTTGCCCCCCTCGCAGCTGGACTAGAGCGTCTGCGCATTGCGCAGCGTTTGCTGGTGGCGCGCTACAAAGCGTAAGGCTCAAGCCTCTTGACCCCGCATTAGGACATGACGCTCACCGAGCTGAAGTACATCGTTGCGGTTGCGCGTGAGCGACACTTTGGCAAAGCGGCTGATAGCTGCCAGGTGTCGCAGCCCACGCTGTCCGTGGCGATTAAAAAATTAGAAGAAGAGCTTGACCTCAAACTTTTTGAGCGCAGCGCCTCCGAAGTGACGGTCACGCCGCTGGGACTGCAAGTCGTGCAACAAGCCCAGCATGTGATTGAGGGTGCAGCGCAAATTAAAGAAATTGCGCTGCGCGGCAGAGACCCTTTGGCTGGGTCTATTAGCCTTGGACTCATCTACACCATTGCGCCTTATTTGCTGCCCATGCTGATGCGTCAGGTGATTGATCGCACCCCGCAAATGCCTTTGGTGCTGATCGAAAATTACACGCACCACCTGCTCACCATGCTGCGCCAAGGCGAGCTCGATTGCGCGATTTTGGCCGAGCCGTTTGATAGCACCGGGCTAGCCTGCGCGCCGCTGTACGACGAGCCCTACCGGGTAGCCGTGCCCAGCACACACCCGCTGGCTCAACAGGCCTCGGTCAGCGTCGCGCAGCTTCAATCCGAGCAGCTGCTCTTGCTCGGCAGCGGTCATTGCTTTCGGGATCACGTGCTGGGCATTTGCCCCGAGCACAAGCACAGCGACTTGCATGCCGCGCCCTCCGACTCCGCCCTAGCGGGCAGCTGGGCTCCTAGCGGCATCCGGCGCAGCTTTGAGGGCTCCTCCCTTGAGACCATCAAGCACATGGTTGCAGCTGGCATGGGAGTGACCTTGGTTCCACGCTTATCGGTTCCTGCTGAAGTGAAGCGCAGCAAAACCGATGCCTTGTATGTGCGCTACTTACCGCTCAAGCTCGCCCGGGGTGAGCCCGAACCCATGCGCCGCATCAGCCTTGTGTGGCGGCGCAGCTTTACGCGCTACGAGGCTATCGCGGCGCTGCGCAATGCCGTTTATGCGTGCGCTTTGCCAGACGTGATATGGCTCTCCAAAGCATGAAGCACAAGCTCGCGCTCTACCTCGACCTGATCCGCTGGGATCGCCCCGTGGGTTGGTTGCTGCCGCTGTGGCCCTCATTGGCAGCGCTATGGATCGCGTCCCAGCAAATCGGGCAGTCGCTGCCCTCGCTGCATCTGCTAGTGGTGTTTACGCTGGGCACATTCTTGATGCGTAGCGCGGGCTGCTGCGTGAACGATGCGGCCGATCAAGATTTTGACAAACACGTCAAGCGCACCGCGCATCGCCCGGTGACGAGCGGTGCGCTCTCGCAGCGCGAAGCGGTGTTAGTCGGTGCAGTGCTGGCATTGGCTGCGTTTTTGTTGGTGCTCACGACGAACGCGGCCACCATTCTTTGGTCGTTCGCGGCGCTGGCCATCGCCATTGCCTATCCCTTTGCCAAACGCCTGATCGCTATGCCACAAGCCGTACTGGGCGTGGCTTTTAGCTTTGGTATCCCCATGGCGTTTGCGGCTGTGCAAGGTCATGTCCCCCTGCTGGCTTGGCTTTTACTGCTGGGTAATTTGTTTTGGGTGCTGGCCTACGACACCGAATACGCCATGGTCGATCGAGACGATGACCTCACGATTGGCATCCAAACATCGGCGATTACGCTGGGACGCTTTGATGTGGTCGCCATCTTGCTCTTTTATGCCGCTTATTTAGGCATTTGGAATTGGTTGATCGCCTGTAGCCCTCACTCCATAAGGCTTGCAAGACCAGAGGCTTGGTATGCCTCTATTTTATTGGCCTGCGGGCAAGTGGCTTGGCATTTTGGCCTTATAAAAAGCCGTAGCCGAGAGGGTTGTTTCAAAGCTTTTCGCGTCAACCACTGGCTAGGCTTTACCTTGTTTGCAGGTGTGGCGTTAGCGCTTTAGACCTGCTGTTGCTTGGGCTTTAATGAACCATGATGGGCGTGGCCGCTAGGGCGGCGTAGCCCTCTAGGGTGGACTCAATCTCTTCCACGCTGGGTGGTTTGCGCTGCCAGTTGATGAGTTTTTCCTGAAACATCTCGGCCCACGAACCATCTAAGTAGACCTCTCGACCGGAGCGCTTGTCCACAATCTCAAACCCATCACGCAGCAGCTTGCCATTAAACGGGTCGAACTCACTAGCGGCAGGCTGGGCTTGCGGCTGCGAAAGATTGATAAACGGTTTGTCATAAGGCGGTGCATACATGTGCAGCACGGCGTAATCTTCGGAGTCGTAAATGATTTGCATCGCTTGATTCTATGCTGGCAAGGCGCTCACTCTTGCCCGGTTAGCTGCGCATCCACCACACCGCCAGCGGCATCGGTCAACCGTATCCGCACCGGCATGTAGGCGTAGCTGGGCGCAAACCACGCCTCAACCGTTGTGTCAAATGTTTTTCTGGGTCGGCGCATCAAGCGAATGGCCGGGACGGAGCCGACAGGCAGCGCCAGCACTTCGCTGCCTTGCACTTCAAATGTCCACAGCTCTAGCTCGTCAACACTGGCCACGGGCAGGGCGATGCTCACACCCGTTTGAAACCGATCGGGTTGCCCGGCCAGCCAGCTGGCAAGCTGGATCAAAAAACTCACCCGGTCTTGTGTGCCATCGGGCAGCTTGGCTTCAGGCTTGTTGTTGGAGAAGGTCAGCACATTTTTTCCAACATCAAAGTGCGTAGCTTGCTCCGATTTGTTGCGTCGCTTCTCTGCAAATCGAGTCGGCGCAAGCCCCGCAAACTGGATCACGCCAACGCTGCTTTGTTTGGCAATCGATAACGAAAAGTACGTCATCTCATAACTCAACTCATACGCGCTAAGGCTCTGTGCGTCTAGGGCTTTGGTTGGGCGCCAGGTGAGGATCGCTCTGGCACTGTCTTGCGCTGTGCTCACCCCATAACGCAAGACCACAGGCGCGGGAGTCAGGGTCTTGAGTTCGCGCGCAGCAAGGAGCGGCTTGTTTGCAGTTGGCGCTAGCTCCACCGTCTCTGGCAAAGCCTGCGGGGTCGTGGCTTGGGCTTGCGCCGTTTCGATTCGTGCCGACTCAGATACGGACTCTGAAAGCGCCCCGGGCAGCACCCCAAGAGTTGCTGCCACGTCGTTGGCGGGTGCTGCCTCGGGGACAGGAGCCGACTTGGGCAGCGCCTGCGGCGGCAAAGGTTTGGGGGGCTGCGAAGGTTTGAATGGTTGAGCGGCAGCTTGCTCGCTAGGGGGCAAGAGCGCCACGTCCAACGAAGACTCGGCCTGCGCCGCCAGCCGGTTGAGCGTTAACGACGCATTGAGTCCCATGATGAGCAGCACATGCAGCAACGCCACAACCAGCCACAAGCGCCAACGGATGCGTCGCTCGCCACTAAAATCATTCTTACTCTGGCTCGTCATGCCTGCCGCACCTCTTTTGTTTGCCCTACTGATCACCCCACAACCCACCATGAAACTTGCCACCTACCAAGACGGCTCCAAAGACGGCCAACTGGTCGTCGTCTCACGCGATTTGACTTTGGCGCATTATGCGACGGGCATCTGCCAAACCATGCAACAGCTGCTCGATGATTGGAATTTTTTAAGCCCTCAACTGCAAGATGTCTACGATGCCATCAACCAAAACGCGGGACACAACCACGTGCGGCACGCCTTTCCATTTGACCCCGAGCGCTGCATGGCACCTTTACCGCGTATCTACCAATGGGCTTTGCAAGAGGGCAAAAAAATCGTCCCGCAACCGGGCGGTGATGGTTTTGCTTGCCAGCCCCACTTAGCCATTCACGCCGACACGCCACTGGCGTTTTTAACAGAGTCTGCGCCGCACGCCGCCTCGCAGGCGCAACTGCGCGATAGCCTACGCTTGGCGCTTCATTTTGCGCCGCCCAGCGATACCAGCTCACTTCAATTTGCACCGGTGGCCATGACGCTTGATGAGTTGGGCGATAAGGGCTTGATGTGACCGAAATTGAGCAAACCAAACACTGGGTTGAGCGTGCCGTCATCGGTCTTAACTTATGCCCTTTTGCCAAAGCGCCACAGGTCAAAGGCCTCGTGCGGTACGTGCTCTTCAAAGGCAGAAAAACGGATGGTCTCCTCAAAGCACTCACCGAGCAACTGACGTACTTGGACAGCACACCGTCCGAAATTTGCGAGACGATTTTGCTCATTCACCCCAAGGTGCTGGGCGACTTTCTGGATTACAACGACTTCTTAGACGATGCCGACCAATTGCTGGAGCGCTTAGGGCTCGATGGTGTCTTCCAAATTGCCAGCTTCCACCCCGATTACCAATTTGCCGATGCCGATGCAAACGACATCAGCAACTTGACCAATCGCAGCCCGTACCCGATGCTGCACTTGATCCGCGAAGCCAGTATCGATCAGGCTTTGCAAGGAGAGAATGACCCGCAAGCGGCATCGGATGAAATTGTGGCGCGCAACCAAGCCACGCTGCGCCGACTGGGACGCGCAGGCTGGGACAAACTATGGACGTAGACCGCACCAGCGCCGATCACAAATACCTACCCACCGAAGCGCAGTCGGTGGAGCTGCTCAAGGAGCTGCATATCCTCACGCGGGAGGGTAAGCTCAACCAAGACACACGCCGCAAGCTCAAGCAGGTGCAGCACTTATTGGGATTTATCGAGCCACTCATCCGCACGAATCCTCACCAGGCCACGCATATCGTTGATCACGGCGCAGGCAAATCCTATCTTGGTTTTTTACTCTACGACAGCTACTTCAAAGCGGGGCTTCCCCACCCAGCCCCCGGCACGGTCACGGGCGTTGAGGCACGCACGGAGCTGGTAGAGCGCTCCCAAGCACTAGCCCAGCGGCTAGGCTTTGATGGGATGCAATTTTTAAATACCTCGGTCTCTAAAGCCACTCGCGCGGCTGCACTGCCTGCGCGTATCGACATCGTTACAGCGCTGCACGCCTGCGATACCGCTACCGATGATGCCATCTCGTTTGGTCTTGCCCACAACGCACAGCACATGGTGCTGGTGCCTTGCTGTCAAGCGGAACTAGCGGCCTACCTGCGGGGCCAAGCTTCGCGCCCAGCGACTTTAAAAAATAATCCACTGGCCGAACTGTGGCGCAGACCGCTTCACACACGTGAATTTGGCAGTCAACTCACCAACGTGCTGCGCTGTTTATGGTTGGAATCGGCCGGCTACAAAGTCACCGTGACCGAGCTCGTAGGCTGGGAACACTCGATGAAAAACGAGCTGATTGTGGCCAGTCAAACAAGGCGCTCTCCCGCAGGGCAAGCGCAGCAAGGCGTACAGGGCATGCAGGCTAGAGAGTCAAGCAGGGAGAGGCTTGCAGCGCTGCTTGCCCTTGCAGGACTGGATGAAGTCAGCGCCATACGCCAGCGCTACCTAGCAACTCCGCCAGGGGTTTAGCAGCGGCGGTGCCCACCGCTTCTTCAAGTTTTGGTAGTAACGCACGAAAATCTTCTAGGCTGCTAGCGGCTTCTACCGCCAAGTTCAATCGAAAGCCGCGCAAACCCAGTTTCGCTGTCATGGCAGTTGCAAGGCGATGCGCCTCGACCAGAGCTGTTGCGTTAGGGGATGGGGGGACGAACGAATGCCCTTCGCCCTGCGGTGCAGCCTCCTCAAGGGCAGCACCGTGCGAACCCGCCAAAGCACCCGCAACAGGCTCAATGAAGCCTTGCTGCTCCATTTGCTGCAAATCGGACAAGGTCACGCCGTGCGACGCACATGCGGTAACAATGTCCGCCGCATCATGCGAACCATCGCACATCAAAAATGGAAAGTGAAATTTGCGGGGCATGAGTTCAGAGCGCTCTTTCAGCGCCTGTCGCCCCGCAGCCGTCTTAACGTAAATCATGGTGGCAGCATAACCGCTGCGTACCGATCAGGTCAAGCGGCGAGACCCCCCTATAGCGGGGTGCTAGGTTTTTTTAAACGCTTAGGGCTTGGTCGCAGAAGCGGCCGCAGCCGCAGCCGATGCAGCAGGGGCTGGTGGAGTGGCGGCTTTAGGTGCAGCCTCGTGTGTCTCTACACCGTGTTTTTCACCGCCCATATCCAAATTGCCGCCGCCTTTGGTCAGCAAATACATGGCCGCTGCCGCAAGAATAACAAATCCAATGATGAGTTTGATCATGATAAATTTCCGTTGAAATAAAAAAATACTTGCCGTTAAAAAGCCCCTCACAGCGAGAACCATGAGGGGCTACGCTTATCGAAAGAAGCGATTAGTCGTTGGCGTAAATATCCACGTCTTTGGTTTCCTTGATAAAGAGCAGGCCGATCACAAACGTGCCAGTCGCCACAATCACGGGATACCACAAGCCGTAGAAGATGTCACCGGTTGCCGCCACCATCGCAAACGCGATAGGAGGCAAGAGTCCACCAAACCAGCCGTTACCAATGTGATAAGGCAAGCTCATCGAGGTGTAACGAATGCGGGTTGGGAACATCTCCACGAGCATCGCGGCAATAGGCCCGTACACCATGGTGACCAAAATCACGAGGAACACCAGCAAGGCCAACACCATGCCTTTATTCATCGCAGCGTCGTCCGCTTTAGCTTGCAAGCCTTTTGCTTTCGCTTCGTCGCCAACAGCCTTCTTGAACTCGGCAATGGCTTTAGCGCTTTCAGCGCTGAAGCCGTGTTTTTGCTCATTCAATGTCGCGTTAAAAGCCGTGAACTCTTTATCGCCAATTTTGATGCTAGCCATCGTGCCTGCAGGTGCTTGAATGTTTTTGTAGGGCACATAGATTTCAGCCAATGTACGCTTCGCAATGTCGCAAGACGTTGTGAAATCGATAGGACGGGCAATCGGGCTACCTTGGAAGGAGCACTGTGCAGGATCAGCCGTTACGCTCACCGATACGGTCTGCTGAGCCTTGACTAACGCTGGGTTAGCAGCTTCCAGCATTTTGGGGAACACAGTGAAGTACGTCAAAGCGGCAATCAAGCATCCGCCCAAAATAATGGGTTTGCGACCAATTTTGTCGGAAAGCGCACCAAAGAAGACGAAGAACGGTGTACCAATGATGAGCGACGCGGCAATTAACAAGTTCGCCGTCGTGTTGTCAACTTTCGCGATGGTCGAGAGGAAGAACAGCGCGTAGAACTGGCCGGTGTACCACACCACAGCCTGACCTGCCGTCAAACCGAGCAAAGCCAAAATCACGATCTTGAGGTTCTTCCACTCACCAAACGACTCAGACAGTGGTGATTTAGAAGTTTTGCCTTCTGCTTTCATTTTTTGGAAAGCTGGCGACTCGTTCAATGACAAGCGAATCCACACCGAAATGCCCAAAAGAATCAAGGACACGAGGAAAGGAATGCGCCAGCCCCACACATCGAAATCTGGACCAAGTGCCTGACGGCAGATCAAAATCACAATTAAAGAAATCATGAGACCTAGCGTTGCGGTAGTCTGAATCCACGACGTATAGGCACCGCGCTTACCCATCGGGGCATGCTCGGCCACATACGTTGCAGCGCCGCCGTACTCACCGCCTAGCGCCAAACCTTGCAGCAAGCGCAGCACGATGAGCGTCACAGGGGCAATCATGCCGATGGTGGCATAGTTTGGCAGACAGCCCACGATAAAAGTGGACAAACCCATGATCAAAATGGTCACGAGGAAGGTGTATTTACGACCAATCATGTCGCCCAAGCGACCGAAGAAGATGGCACCGAAAGGACGAACCAAGAAACCGGCAGCAAAAGCCAAGAGCGCAAAAATGTATTGTGCGCTAGGGTCTAAGCCCGAAAAAAACTGCTTACCAATAATGGCCGCCAAAGAACCATAAAGGTAAAAGTCATACCATTCAAAAACCGTACCTAGCGACGAAGCGAAGATCACTTTCTTCTCTTCAGCCGACATCGGACGAGCTGCTTGCGCATTTGCCATAAGAGTCTCCCAAACTAGAGTGCTAAAAAAATCCAAAGATCGCCATGTATTCCCAACAGAGAACCACGACTTGGTAGCGACTGTGTTCGCTTGCGCTGACAAAGCGCTGACTCAAACAAAACCAACACCCTAGGAGTTACCCTAGGTTAGCGCTCAGACCCAGCGCTTATCGTTTACGGCTTGCGGGCTTGCTTGTGCTAGCTGAAGCCTGATGGGGCGTGGCCTGCGCAGCGTTCTTCATGCTATCGCCCATGCTTTTAAGCGTCTCCAGCGTCATCTTTTGTACTTCCAGCGCTTGTACCGAGGCTTTGAGCGCATTGGCGTTTTGATCCAGCCAAAAAAGTACCGTTTTCAACTCATTGATGCGTTTTTCAAGCTCCGCAGGATCGACCGTAGGCATCGCCCAAGCAGGCATCCCAGGGATATTGGGCATCGCGCCCAAGCCCATGGCGGACGCCGCCGCCGAAACACCCTCGCCAAGACCACTATTGGAGGCCATGGTTTTGGTGAACTGCTGCATAAACTCAATGCCCGCAGTGAAGGGGTTAAAAGCTGCTTCGGTGGATGTGGTTGAGGTGGTCATGGCAATACTCCAAATGGTTGAAAATCAAGTCCCACACTCTACACCGATTTTTTAAACCGCCTGACTCGTATCCCTCGCACATGACACCTGCCGAATCTGTACAAACCCAGATCAAACAGCTAGAGACCCTGCTGGCTAAGGCCTGCAAGAGCTTTCGCGCCCCGCCACCTGCGCCGACAACGTGCTGTGGACGTGGATGCAATGGTTGCGTGTGGGAGAGTTATGACGCAGCCGCAGCTTGGTGGGTGGAGGAGGCCAACCATCGCCTCGCCCACCCCAACGACAGCGGGACTAGTGCGCTGCCGCCTTGACCTTCAACCGCCAAGCATGCAAGAGCGGCTCGGTATAGCCACTTGGCTGCTCCAGCCCTTTAAACACCAAATCAGTCGCGGCTTTGTACGCCATTGAGGTGGCAAAGTTACCCGCCATCGGCTTGTAGAGCGGATCGCCCGCGTTTTGTCCATCCACCACCGCAGCCATGCGCTCAAAGCTGGCGCGGACTTCGGTCTCAGTCACCACGCCGTGCAGCAGCCAGTTGGCGATGTGTTGGCTGGAGATGCGCAGTGTGGCGCGATCTTCCATCAAGCCAACATTGTGGATGTCGGGCACTTTGGAGCAACCCACGCCTTGGTCGATCCAGCGCACCACATAGCCCAAAATGCCTTGGCAGTTGTTGTCGATCTCTTGCTGTTTATCAGCCGCCGTCCAGCTGGCTTGCACATCGGCAGGCGCTACGGGAATTTGCAAAATGTCGCCGAGCATGCTATCCAGCAAGGCGGGCGCAGTTGCGCTCTTGGCCTCGCGTTCCATTTCAAGCTGAATGCCCGCGACGCTCACTTGGTGATAGTGCAGCGCGTGCAGCGTTGCCGCTGTGGGGCTGGGCACCCATGCGGTATTGGCTCCTGCCAGCGGATGCGCCTTTTTTTGCTCCAACATGGCGGCCATCAGGTCGGGCATCGCCCACATGCCTTTGCCGATTTGAGCGCGTCCGCGCAAACCGCACATCAAGCCCGACAGCACGTTCGATTTTTCATACGCCGCGATCCACTTCGTGCCCTTCATAGCGGCTTTGCGCAGCATGGCGCCTGCGTACATGGCGGTGTGCATCTCATCGCCTGTGCGGTCTAAGAACCCTGTATTAATGAAGGCGACGCGCGCACCTGCGGCAGCAATGCAGGCTTTCAAGTTCACGCTGGTGCGGCGCTCTTCGTCCATGATGCCCAGTTTCACTGTGTCCGCTGGCAAGCCCAGCATGGCTTCGACACGACCAAACAGTTCCGCCGCAAACGCTACCTCGGCGGGGCCGTGCATTTTGGGTTTAACGATGTAGATGGAGCCTGTGCGCGAGTTACGGATTTGATCGGGTGTGCGCTTGAGGTCATGCATGGCAATCGCCACGGTGATCACCGCGTCCATGATGCCTTCTGGGATTTCTTGGCCATCGGCCATCAAGATGGCAGGGTTGCTCATCAAGTGCCCGACGTTGCGCACAAACATGAGCGAGCGGCCGTGTAGCGTAACCTTGCCGCCATTTTTGCTTGTGTAGACGCGGTCTGCATTCAACGAGCGGGTGATGGTTTTGCCGTTCTTTTCTAGTTTTTCGGACAGCGTGCCTTGCAAAATGCCGAGCCAGTTGTCATACGCCACAACCTTGTCGTCGGCATCCACAACGGCAACAGAGTCTTCCAAGTCCATGATGGTGGAGAGCGCCGCTTCTAGCACCACATCGCTCACGCCGGCTGCATCGGATTGACCAATCGCAGTCGTGCGGTCAATTTGGATGTCGATATGACTGCCGTTGTTCACCAGCAAGATGGACGCTGGCGATGCTGCGTCGCCCGTGTAGCCCACAAATTGCGCTGGATTGGCTAATTCTGCCGATGTGCCGCCCAGCAAAGCCACGACCAGCTTGCCCTCCAGCACGGTATAGCGTGCAGCCTGCGCGTGGCTTGATCCCCCAGCCAGTGGGGCTGCTTGGTCAAGAAAGCTGCGCGCAAACGCGATGACCTTTGCGCCTCGCACAGGGTTGTAGCCCTTGCCATCCGCGCCCACTTTGGTGGCACCATCCGTCTCGGGTAATGCGTCTGTACCGTAGAGCGCGTCGTAGAGTGAACCCCAGCGAGCGTTGGCGGCATTCAGTGCATAACGCGCATTCAAAATCGGCACGACCAATTGCGGGCCGGCTTGCACGGCAAGTTCAGCATCCACGTTTTTGGTTGTGGCGGTCACGCTAGCGGGCACGGGCACAAGGTAGCCAATGTCAGTCAAAAATTGACGGTACGCCGCCATGTCTTGAATCGCGCCCGGATGCGCTTTGTGCCAAGCGTCTTGCAGTGTTTGCAGTCGATCACGTTCAGCCAGCAGCGCGGCGTTTTTCGGTGCGAGGTCGCGCACGATCTCATCAAAGCCACGCCAAAACTGCTCTTGGGTCACGCCCGTACCGGGCAGCACTTTGGTCTCGATAAATTGATGCAAATTCGTGGCAACTTGCAAACCGCCGGCTTGCGTGCGCGTTGTGGTGGTGGTCATGTGGAACTCCTAAACATTCTAAAGCTGTAACTGTATTACAAACATCAAAGGCTATTGTTTTCAAAATTAGAATGGTATTCCTTATTTTTTAGTTACCAATTTATGGACAAACTCAAGCAAATCGAAGCCTTTGTCGCCGTTGCCGCTCGCGGCGGACTGACGGCCGCAGCCGCGCACTTGCATACTGCGCCCATCATGGTGGGGCGGCGCTTAGATGCCCTAGAGGAGCGCCTCGGTGTCAAACTGCTTTTGCGCACCACGCGGCGCGTCAGCTTGACCAACGAAGGCTCGGCCTACTTAGAAGACTGCCAGCGCCTGCTGGCTGACCTGGCCGCCGCCGAAGCCAGCGTCAGCGCGGGCGGCGTTCGCGCCAGCGGACACCTACGCATCACCGCACCGGCGGGCTTTGGCCGCAAACACGTCGCGCCTCTGGTGGCCGAGTTCCACTTGGCGCACCCCGAGGTCACGCTCTCGCTCAACCTATCCGACCGCATTGTGGACATGATCGGCGAGGGCTTTGATTGCAGCGTGCGCGTGGGCGATATGCCCAGCTCGTCGCTCGTTTGCGTTCGACTAGCCGACAACCGGCGACTGTGCGTGGCCACCAAACGCTACTTAGCACGCCACGGCACACCCCAAACGCCGGACGAGCTACACCAACATGCGTGCCTGACCCTGTCGTCGGACGCTTCGCAAACACGCGGCTGGGCATTCAAAATCAATCCCAAAGACAAAAGCACCGATGCCGCCAACGTCCAATACATGAGGCCTAGCGGGCCACTCGATTGCTCGGACGGGCAAGTGTTACACGCTTGGTGCTTGGCCGACTACGGCATCGCATGGCGCAGCGTCTGGGAAGTGCAAAGCGACATCCGAGCCGGCAAACTGGTCACGCTGCTGGACGACTACGCCGCCGCACCCAACGGCATTTACGCCGTATACGCCCAGCGCAAACACATGCCGCTGCGGCTACAGTTGTGGATCAATTTTTTGCGGCATCATTACAGCCTTGCCTCTTACTGGAGAAAAACCTCATGAGCCACAGCACCGCCTGCGCCACCTCCATCACGCCGCCCCCACTGCGGCATATCTGGACATTTGAGGTGAGCGTCACACCACCCATCGAAGCGGGCAGCGTGGTCGGTTTGAACTCGCGCGGACAGCGCCGCATCATCCCCATTACAGGTGGCACCGTGACCAGTCACATCGCCCAATTGCCCGGCGGAAAAGTGGTGAATGCGGGGGCGGATTTCCAAATCGTGGTGAGTGACACCTGCGCCGATTTAGATGCCCGCTACATGCTGGTGCTAGACGATGGGTCGCACATCTACGTGGTCAATCGCGCACTGCGACGTGGCTCCAAAGAAGATGTAGCGGCTTTGGTTCGCGGTGAACGTGTCGATCCTGCGCGGATTTACTTTCGATGCGTCCCGCGCTTCGAGGTGGAGAGCAGCCGCCACCAGTGGCTCACCGAATCCATTTTTATTGGTACGGGCGAACGCGCACCGCATGGTGTCACGATTCGAATTTTTGAGGTTTTATAGCCTAGGGGGGTGCACAGAGCCCTACTGCTTCGCAGCCTCTTTGGCTTCTTTGAGCAGCTTAGTCTTGATCCTTCCGCGCTTGAGCGGCGACAAATACTCCACATAAACCTTGCCAATTAAGTGATCCATCTCGTGCTGGATGCACACGGCTTGCAGCTCAGTCGCTTCAATTTTGTAGGTGTGTCCCAGCTCGTTCTCGCACTCAATATGGATTTCGGCAAAACGCTCGACATCGCCCGAAAACCCCGGCACGGATAGGCAGCCCTCGTCACCGATCACCTTCTCATCACTCATCCACACCACACGCGGGTTGATGACCACCAGCGGCTCGTTGCGCTCCTCGCTCACGTCCATCACCAGCACACGTTCGTGCACGTCAACTTGCGTGGCGGCAAGACCAACGCCCTTGGCTTCGTACATCGTCTCCAGCATATCGGCCGCCAAGCGCCGGACGCGCTCATCAATGTGCGCGACGGGCTTGGCTACTTTGTGCAAGCGGGGATCAGGATAGGTGAGAATGTTGAGTAATGCCATTGCTTTATTTTATTTGACCCCTATGGAACACGACGAACACCATGACCCAGACGAACTATTGGCTTGGTTGCGCCTTTTTCTGACCGATGGCGTGGGCAACATCGCCGCCCGCAAATTGCTGGGGACGTTTGGCCTACCCAGCAGCATCTTTGTTCAGTCGCGCGCCGCCTTGACGCAAGTCGTCACCGAACGGCAAGCCTCATCCCTATTGACTCCGCCTGACGCGCTGACCCAGCAAATGGCGCTGTGCCGCGCATGGCTGGCGCACGACAAAGCCAACCGCCGCATCGTAACGCTGGGCGATGCGCTCTATCCACCCGCGCTACTAGATTTGCCCGATCCGCCTTTGCTGCTATGGCTGCTAGGCCGAATCGATTGGCTCACCCCAAGCGGCTGGCCAGCAGCCATCAGCATGGTGGGTAGCCGCAACCCCACGCAGCAAGGCGACAAAAACGCTTTTGCCTTCGCCCAAAGTTTTGTAGAGGCGGGGCTGTGCGTGGTCTCGGGGCTTGCGCTGGGGATTGATGCCGCCGCGCACTCGGGTGCGCTGCACGCGCATGACCCCAAGAGCCCACACGATTCGTTACTCACCATCGCGGTGGTTGGCACAGGGCTAGACCGCGTGTATCCCAAGCAAAACCTAGAGCTGGCGCACCGCATTGCCGACCACGGTTTGATGTTGTCGGAGTTTCCACTGGGCTCGCCGCCCACGTCGGCCAATTTTCCTAAGCGCAATCGCCTGATCGCTGCGCTAGGTCTGGGCACCTTGGTAGTGGAGGCCGCTTTGCAGTCGGGTTCACTCATCACCGCACGCGAAAGCGCCGAGCTGGGCAAGGATGTTTTTGCCATCCCCGGCTCTATCCATGCCGCACAATCGAAAGGCTGCCACACCCTGATTAAGCAAGGCGCCAAGTTGGTGGAGTCGGCCTCCGATGTGCTGGAGGAACTGCGCATCACCGCGCCGCAGGCATCGCCACCTAGCCCCAACGAATCACGCGCCGCACCACCCGGCCCCAGCTTGCCGGGCATGGCTGCGGCTCACGCCGATCACCCTACCGTCAAAGCCATGGGACTAGACCCCGTGAGCTTTGATGCGCTGCAAGCACGCCTAGGCGTAGAGGTAAGCGCTTTGCAAGTGCAACTGCTGGAGCTAGAGCTGGCAGGCGTCATCCTGCGCGTGCCAGGTGGCCTTTATCAAGTCGTCCTGTGAGGGCGAACGGGTCATTTAAAAACTGAATTGCACACCAAGCCTGAGCGTGCGCCCCGGCAAGGGCACGCGGCCGGGTGCGGTTTGCGTCAAGATGCTGGTGGCCGGATACGCCATAGCATTGCTCGCGTTATCCAACTTGGCAAACCACAGCGCTTGGGTCTGCTTGGCTCTTTGTTCGTAGCTAAAGCCCAGCGTCCACAGGGTGTAGCCCGCTGTGACCGGCTGATCGGCCGCTACACGGTTTTGCGCGGCGCTGCGATCAGCGCCCAGTGTCCACTTGGCCGCGCCTTGTGCGAGCGTCCAGTCAAGCCCCGTTCGCGTGGGTGCGATCCGCGCAAGCGGTGTGCCCGTGGCTTGCTCTGTGGCCTGCACCGACGACATGCGCAGCGCCACATCGACCGAACGCGGCTGCCCCGGGGAGGCCTGTACCAAGCGCGTGCGTCCCGTCCACTCCCAACCTGAAAAGTGCACCGCAGCAGCTGCAAACTGAAAAATCGGCGTGCCTTGCGTGCTGGTTTGCCCGGTTGATTGCAGCATCAGGTAGTTGTCATAACGGGTGCGAAAGATGCTCAGACTGGCCTTATCAAACCGACGCTCTCCTTGCCACTGAAGCCCTATCTCTTGGTGCGTGGAGCGCTCCACGGGCAAGTGCGCATTGCCCCGCTCGTAAGCGCCCGTGGCAGCATGATTGCCGTTGGCGTAGAGCTCGTAGTCTTTGGGGATGCGCCCGGTGCGAGCCAGATCGGCCGTTGCTGTCAACCCCGGCACGACTTGATTGAGCTTAAATAACCCACCCAGCGCATAGCTACTGGCCGACAGACTGCGCTGCGCAGGCGTGAAGTTCGCATCGCCCTCAATGCCCAGCGAGTTCACGTCGGCTCGCTCCATCCTCAGCCCCGCGCTGAGCTTGCCCCAGTCATGGTGCAGCTCTTGCAAGCCATACAGCGCCTGCGTTTGCGTGAGGGTACGCGGCATGAACGTCTCGCTGCCTTGGGCGCTCAAGTTCACCGATTCGCGCTGCCAACCCAGCGCGGTTTTCACCTCGCCCGCGCCCAGTTTCAGCGGTGCTAGCTTCGCTTGCAGCTTGCCATCCATGCCCGTGCTTTTAAAGGTGGTCGCCACCTCGCCTTCGGCCAACTCGCGGTGCTGATAACTGTGACTGACGATGTGACCCGACACGCTTTGAATGAGGCCGCCCATCCAGTGCAAAGCTCGTTTCTCGCCCTCTAAGCGGTACGAGGCGTTTTCCATGTTGATGCCAACATCCGCTTCGGCTGGCGAGCCATATTGCTGGCGCGTGCGCTGCACCGAAGCGCCCAAATAACCTTGATCGAAGAACACCGAGCCGCCCATCGCACCGCCCGCTGTATCGGCCTGCGTGTTGCAGATTTTGTTTTGTATGCGCGTCACGCCGTTTTGCGTGCACTGCAAGGGCAAGGGCGCATTCACCTCGCCGGTTTTATTACCAAAAGCGTCTAGGTGCAGCGCAAACCGATCGTCTCCGGTCTCGATCATGGCCACGCCCATGCGCTCTTGGCCAGCGCCGGCAAGCCCCATACGTACCTTGCCAAGCTGACCGCCCTTTTCGTCAAATAAGGCTTGCTTGGCGATGCGGCTGTCCAGCATATTGACCACCCCGCCCGCCCCAGAGCCTCCGTACATCAAGGCGGCCGGGCCACGCACCACCTCCACGCGCTCCATCGCCAGCGGGCTACTTGCCACGGCATGGTCGTAACTCAACCCCGACACGTCATTGAGCGCCGCTCCGTTGTTCAAGATACGGATGCGATCACCATCGAGTCCGCGAATGATCGGGCGCGAGGCCGTACTACCAAAATAAGAACTGCTCACACCCACCAAGCCCGACAGCGTCTGACCCAGTCCGCCGGTTGGGCTTTGCAGCAAGGCCTCGCCCTCCAAGCGATCAACCGACGCGCCAAGCTGTGTCGATGGAGACGAAGGTGCCGTTACCACCACTTCGGGCAACTCGGAAGGGGTGACACTTTGCGCCAACGCCAAATGGAGCGGGGCAGCCAGCCACATCAGCCCCAGCGGGGCAACGCGGCGAGAGAATAGGGAAGCAGGGCAAAGCATAGGGCGCTGATCATAGTGCCCGCCACCCTAAGCGCTGGTGCACCCCGCATAAAATCAGCCTCTACCATGCACCGCCCCACTTCGTCACTGCTCGCACTTTTGCACTTTTGTCGCCACTCCAACCGATTGATTCAGTCGGTGCTGCTGGCGTTTGTGCTCAGCCTTGGCGTGGCGGCGGCCACGCCTGCGGTGCAAGCCGCCCAGCTCTCACCAGACCAGCAAATGATTTGCGTGGGCACAGGCGGCATGAAGGTCATCACCCTTGCTGCGGATGGTTCTGTACAAGATATTCAAACCACGCATAGCCTGGACTGCCCGCTGTGCGTGGCTTTGCAGGCACTTGCGCCCACAAGCCAATCCCCACTTGGCCTACCAGACACCCCCTTTCAAAAAATAGTCCACCGACACGCAGCGCCCTGCGCGCCAACGGCAGCGCAGCTACCGCCTGCGCGGGCACCACCGCAAGCCTCTTAAAAAAACCGCTCCAACTTGGCGCAACCCGCGATGGGTTGCGCCCTTCGTTTTTGTTTTTTTAGGATTGCCATGAAAAAATTATTGTCAGCTGGCGCTTGGTCGCTAGCCGCCTCCTGCCTTTGTTTAGGTGTGTGGGCCCAAGAGATCAAGGATTTGGGAACCATCACCGTGACCTCTGGACGCCCCACATCGCTGCCCAGTCAAATTCCCACCACCCTAGAGGGCGTGAAAGCCGAGCAAATCGCTCAGTCCATCAACGCCACCGATAGCGAAGACACGCTGAAGTACTTGCCCAGCCTGCTCATTCGCAAACGCTACATCGGGGACTACAACCATGCCGTGCTCGCCTCCCGCGCGTCGGGCACCAACAACTCGGCGCGATCTGCCGTTTATGCCGACGGCATCTTGCTGTCTAACTACTTGGGCAATGGTGCCACTTACGCGCCGCGCTGGGGCATGGTGACACCGGAAGAGATTGAGCGCGTCGATGTGC
The DNA here is from genome assembly GCA_964485285.1 of uncultured Burkholderiaceae bacterium. GTDB lineage: Bacteria > Pseudomonadota > Gammaproteobacteria > Burkholderiales > Burkholderiaceae_C > JASGCK01. Next base: position 29,839 of record CAZAIW010000001.1, read on the forward strand.
TGTATGGCCCATTTTCTGCCGCCTATCCCGGCAATTCGGTCGGCGCTATTGTGGACTACCAAACCAAAATGCCAACCGCTTACGAGGCACACGGCAAGATCGGCTATGCCTCAGCGCCTTTTAAGTTGTACGGCACCGACACCACCACATCGGCCAAGCAAGCCAGTGTTTCGGTTGGCAACAAAAGCGGCGACTGGGCTTGGTGGATGGACTTTAGCCGCCAAAGCAGCAAGAGCCAACCACTGATGTTTGTCACCAAAGTGGCTTGTAGCGTCAGCAATGTCACGGGCTGCGCGAATGCGGCAACGCCCGTCAATGGGGCAACGCCTGCGCTGTCGCCCACGGGTGCGCCGCAGATGATTTTTGGCACCACCACCAGCTACGACACCACGCAAGATCACGCCAAAATCAAGTTGGCGTATGACTTCTCTAGCACGCTCAAAGCCACATACAGCCTAGGTTATTGGCAAAACCAATCCGCAGGCAGGCCCAGCAGTTACGTCACCAACAGCGCCACTGGCGCAGCCGTCTACAGTGGCACGGTGAGCGCAGGCGGCGACAAATACGTGCTCGGCGCTAACGACTTTTCGATGAGCAACGAAGCGCTGCGCCAAATGATGCACAGCTTCTCGCTCAAGTCCAACACCAAGGAGCGCTTTGATTACGAGGTGGCGTTCAGTCAATATCGTTACGCCCAAGACGATAACCGTTCACCCAGCTCGTACTTGAATGGCGTGAATAGCGGCGCAGGCACCATCGCCAATGGTGCAGGCACAGGCTGGCGGGCGTTGGCGCTGAAAGGCACATACCGCCCCAGCGGCCTAAAGGGCACGCATATTGCCGACTTTGGCTACCAACAAGACACCTACGCCTTGAGTCAAATCAAGTCGAACATTGCTGGTAACTGGACGACTGGCAGCGGTGGCTCGCTGGTCAACCAAGTCGGGGGCAACACCCAACTACAAAGCCTGTGGGCACAAGACACGTGGCGCATCGCCACCGATTGGAAGACCGTGCTGGGACTGCGTAGCGAGAAATGGACAGCCAGCAACGGCTTGACCAACAACGCTGCCGTCAACCCTATCGTCAACACCGCCTACAGCACGCGCACCGAGAGCGCCCTCTCGCCCAAAGCGGCGCTGGCGTTTCAAGCCAAAGAGGATGTGGTGCTGAAAGCCTCGGTAGGCCGTGCCGTGCGCTTTCCAACCGTGCAAGAGCTATATGGCAATGTGGGAACGAGCAACTCGCAGTACATCAACGACCCGAATTTACAGCCCGAAAAATCGGTGACCTCGGAGTGGAGTGCCGAGAAAGATGTGACCTATCAAAACGGCGGGACGGCGCTTTTGCGCACCACGGCATTTTTTGAGGACACGCGCAACTCGCTTTATTCGCAAACCACGTTTGATAGCGTATCCACCAAAAACGTGACGCGCGTCGCCAACATTGGCCGCATCAAAACGCAAGGGATAGAGCTGTCGTACCAAGGCGTGGATGTAGGGGCGCGTGGCTTGGATGTCTCTGGCAGCGTGACCTATACCGAGTCGAAAATTGTAGAAAACGCAGGCTACGTCGCCAAGCCCGGTGACACTATCGGCAGCTATCAGCCGCGCGTGCCGCTCTTTCGCGCCACAGGCTTGGTGGGCTACCGCTGGAGCGACAAGCTAAGCACCAGCATGGGCGCACGCTACAGCGGTGTGCAATACACCACGCTGAACAATACCGATGTCAATGGTTACTCGCTCACCGCCGCCAGTCGATTTTTTGTGGTGGATGCGCGGGTGCGCTACTTGCTTGCCAAATCCGCTGCCGAAGAGACCAGCCTTGCCTTTGGCATTGACAACCTGAACAACTACACCTACTGGAACTACCACCCCTATCCGCAGCGCACGCTTCACGCCGAGCTGCGTGTGGATTGGAAATAATGTTGATAGAAAGACACATCATGAACAAACAAAAAATGGGGCTTACCGCCTCACTCGGACTATTGATCGCCACGCAAGCGGCACTGGCGCACGTCACACTGGAAGCCCCCAAAGCCACAGCGGGCGAGGGCTACAAAGCCGTGCTGCGTGTGGGTCACGCCTGCGCAGCAGGCGGTGCCACAACGGCGCTGACGGTGCTCATCCCCGAAGGCGTGACCAACGCCAAGCCCATGCCCAAAGCGGGCTGGGCAGTGGTGGTCAAAAAAATAGCGCTCACCCAGCCCTTGCTCGTGTATGGTCACACGCTCACCGAAACAGCGCAAGAGATCACTTGGACGGCCAGCAGCCAAGAGGCTGCCATCCGTGACGATCAATACGACGAGTTTGTGGTGCGCGGCACACTGCCCGCCAAAGCCGGCGTGCTATGGTGGAGAAGCATTCAGACCTGCGACAACGGCACATCCGAATGGACAGAGATTCCCACCCAAGGCACCTCGATCAAAGGTCTAAAAAAACCTGCGGCACCGCTAGAGATCATGTATCCAGCCGCTACCCAAGGCACCGCGCACACGCATCAACATTAAAATTTATCAACGACCCAAGGAAATCATCATGTTTAAAAAAGTTATGTCTCACCTGCTCTACCGCCTCGTCGCAGCCACTGCCACGATCGCAGCCCTTGCCAGCTACGCAGCTGCGCAAGACACCGCCCATGTTGATGTAGCGGACGCATGGGTACGCGCCACGGTTGCCGGTCAACAAGGCACGGGCGGCTTTATGAAGCTGACTGCGCACGAGAACCTGCGGCTCTTGCGCGTGAGCTCGCCCGCTGCCGACGTAGCCGAAATCCACGAGATGAAAATGGGCGCCAACAACGTGATGGAGATGCGTCCCATCAGTGGGCTGGACTTGCCCAAAGGTAAGACGGTTGAACTCAAACCCGGCGGCTATCACCTGATGCTGATGAGTCTGAAGCAGCCCTTAGCGGCGGGTCGCACCGTGCCTGTGACGTTGTTGTTTACCAACAGCAAGGGCGTTGAGTCCAAGCTGGTCATCAACGCCCCCATCGCACAAACTGCCGCACCCACCAAGGCGCAAACCGGGGGGCAGGGCACAGCCAAACCTGAGCGTGAACATGAGCACGGGCATGATGGGCATAAGCACTAAGCACGCTGTGCCGCATCCGCTCGCCCTGAGCTGGCCCAAGGGTCAGTGCCGACCTTGCTGGGGCTTTGCGAGGTTAAGGGGTTGACCACTTGCTAGCCAAGCGCCAACAAGACGACAGCCTATGGACGGTTGCTTTGCGCTGCTCCTTTTTTAAGGGCGAGATTAAATCCGTCAAGGTTTTGCGTAGCTCAGGGAATCAAAAAATTGATGCGCAAGCCGTCGCCGAAATGAGGGGGCGGCACGTGCCGGAGGTGTCTTTTGGCACGAGTCGCCACGAGTATTGGCGCACCATCACGTGGACACTGCCCAAAGGCGCACCTTATGCCGAACCGCAGTTGCCGCCTAAATTGACCGAGCCCACGGTTTTGGTGGGTCTGCCGTTTGAGGTGGTCACGGGCATGAGTGCCCCCACGCACTTTCGCATCAGTTAATGCGCTTGCGCTAAAACTCCAAGTTATCAATCAAGCGCGTGGTGCCCAGCCGAGCGGCTCCTAAAGCCACCCAAGGCTCTCTTTTTGTAACATCGATGGGCTGCAGGCCTTGCTGAGTAAGGACTTTGAGGTAGTCTGGCTTCCAGCCCTTATGGAACAAGGCTTGCAGGGCATCGGCCTGTATTTTTTCGATGTCCGCGCCGGGTTTGCATGCCGCATCGGCCATGCTGCGCAGGGTCTGCGCAAGCAGCGTTGCCTGCGCCCGCTCGGTCGCGCTTAAGTAGCGGTTACGCGAGCTCAGCGCCAGTCCATCATCGGCACGCATGGTCTCGCCCGCCAAGAGGGTGATGGGCAGCGCAAACTGACGCACCATGGCGCGGATCACCGCGAGCTGCTGGTAGTCTTTCTTGCCAAACACGGCGATGTTCGGTTGCACGATTTGAAACAGCTTCATCACCACCGTACACACGCCAGTAAAGAAACCGGGGCGGAATTCGCCCTCTAGCCTGTCGGCCATGCTGGCATCGGGCTGCACCTTGAAGGTTTGCGGCTCGGGGTACAGCTCGCTCTCGGTGGGTGCGAACACCACGTCGCAGTCCGCGCCCTGCAAGGCTTGCACGTCGTCGTTCCAAGTGCGGGGGTAGGAGTCAAAGTCTTCGTGCGGCAAAAATTGCAGACGGTTAACGAAGATGCTGGCGATGACGACATCGGCGTTTGCCCTGGCCTGTTGGATCAACGCCAAATGCCCGGCATGCAAATTCCCCATGGTGGGCACCAGCGCTCGTTTGTGTGGCTGGCGCTCGCCCAAGTAGGCGCGTAACTCAGCCGTTGTGTGAAAAATTACCATGCGTGCAATCTGTTATCGGGAAATGTGCCGTCCTTCACCGCGCCCACATAGGCGGCAAAGGCACCTTGAATGCTGTGCGCCGCATTGCGCTCGTCAGCCATAAAGTTGTGGACAAAGCGCGGCATCTTGCCCAAGTTCATGCCCAGCATATCGTGCAGCACGAGCACCTGCCCGTCGCAGTCCACGCCCGCGCCAATGCCAATGGTCATGCAGCTTGAGAGTAGCTGCGTCAGTTTTGCCGCCAACTGAGCCGGTACCATCTCCAGCACCAGCATCTGTGCGCCCGCCGCCTCGAGGGCGAGTGCGTCGGCGATGAGCTTGTCGGCTGCCGCGTCGCCACGCCCTTGCACGCGGTAGCCCCCTAGGGCATGCACTGTTTGCGGTGTCAAGCCCAAATGGGCGCACACCGGAATGCCGCGCTCGACTAAAAAGCGCACGGTCTCGGTCGTCCAGCCACCGCCCTCTAACTTCACCATGTGAGCGCCCGCCTGCATGAGCTGGCTGGCGCTGTCAAAGGCTTGTGCCGGACTTTGGTGGTAAGCGCCAAACGGTAAATCCCCAATCAGCCACGCGGTGCCTTGGCCGCTGGCCGTCATGCGGTGCAAGCCGCGCGACACGCTGGCCACGTGATAGCACATATCCGCCAGCGTCACGCCCAGCGTGCTGGGCAGCCCTTGGCACACCATCCCCAGCGAGTCGCCAACCAAGATGCACTCCACGCCCGCGCTGTCGGCCACGGCGGCAAACGTTGCGTCGTAGGCGGTAAGCATGGTGATCTTCTCGCCGCTGGCATGCAGCTCACGCAGACGCGGCAAACTCATGGGCTTGCGCGGTGCAGCTGGCGTGAGTTTGCCCGCGCCGTAAACGCCGGTGACCGTGTCGGAGGCCGCGCTGCTGGGCTTGGCGCTGTTGGTAGGATTGGTCATGTTGTGACTCCTTGTGTTGAGCGGGTAAGTGCGTCATCCAAAATTTCGATCCAATGCCGCACGGGAATGCTTGAGCCGCTTTGTAAATGCGTGATGCAGCCGACATTGCCGCTGGCAATCACGTTCGCTTGCAGCGGCGCTAGCGCGTCCAGTTTTTGATCGCGCAATTGATACGCCAGCTGGGGTTGCAGCACCGAGTACGTGCCCGCCGAACCGCAGCACAGGTGCGACTGCAAGGGCGCGACTTGCACATCAAAACCCAGCGCACGCAAGTGTTTCTCTACGCCGCCTTTGAGCTGCTGACCGTGCTGAAGTGTGCAAGGTGGATGGTAGGCCATACGCGGCAAATCCTGATCCAGCAAGGGCGCTAGCTTGTCGGCGAGCACGGGCAGCAAAGCCGGGAGCAGCTCGCTCACGTCAACCGCCAGCTCGCTCACGCGCTGGGCTTTGGCTGCGTAAGCGGGGTCTCCGCGCAGCACATGGCCGTAGTCCTTCACCATCACACCGCAGCCCGAAGCGTTCATCACAACAGCCTCGGCTCCTGATTCAATCGCGCTCCACCACGCATCCATGTTGGCTCGCATCTGCGCCTTGGCTGCCTCATGGTCATTCAAATGGAAGTTGATCGCGCCGCAGCACACCGAGCCGGGCAGCACCAGCGTTTGAATGCCCGCCGCGTCCAGCACTCTGGCGGTTGCCACATTGATATTGGGCAACATGGCAGGCTGCACACAGCCCGCCAGCATGATGATCTTGCGCGCATGCACCCTGCTTGGCAAGGCACGTGGGTACTGCTTGGCAGGCACCTTGGCCTGCAAGCTAGCAGGCAAAAAGGCTCGCACAGCTTGCCCCATCTTCATGGCAGGCGCAAACAGCGGGGAATTCAAACCGCGTTTTAAAGCCCCGCGCATCCATCGCTCGGACAGTGGCCGAGTCACTTTTTCATCCACGATTTTTCGGCCAATGTCCACCAAGTGTCCGTACTGCACGCCGCTTGGGCAGGTCGATTCGCAGTTGCGACACGTCAAGCAGCGATCTAAATGTGCCTGCGTTTTGCGCGTGGGAGTCTCGCCCTCTAACACCTGCTTGATCAGGTAAATACGGCCTCGCGGGCCATCTAACTCATCGCCCAGTAACTGATACGTTGGACACGTTGCGGTGCAAAAACCGCAGTGCACACACTTGCGCAGAATCGCCTCTGCCTCTCGTCCATCTAGGGTGTTTTGAAATTCGGGGGCGAGATGGGTTTGCATGGCGCAGCCAATGGGACAGCGTCAATCAAACCACTTGCAGCGGCACGTGATCGCGCGCAGTGGTTTGCCGATTGCATTCATCCACAAACACCAAGCGCGGCTTATGCGTTGCCATCTCAGCCTCGCTCATGCCGGCAAAACTGGCGATGATGACCAAATCGCCCACGCTGGCACGCCTAGCCGCCGAGCCGTTAATCGAGATCATCCCCGAGCCGCGCTCGCCGCGAATCGCATACGTCACGAAGCGCTCGCCGTTGTTGATGTTCCAGATGTGGACTTGCTCGTTCTCGGCAATATCAGCTGCGTCCAGCAAATCTTCGTCAATGGCGCAAGAGCCTTCGTAGTGCAACTCGCACTGCGTGACGCTGGCGCGGTGAATTTTGGATTTAAGTAGCGTGCGAATCATGGGCGTGATTTTAGGGGCTTGAACTGCTGCTTGGACGCTAGTAACCGTACAGCCGCATTCAGTTCTTTTTCAATCACCTCGGCACGCGGCAGCACAGTTTGATATTCAGCCGCCAGCACTTGATTCGTCAGCCCTTCTAGGGCGTAATGGGCTTGCGCCGCACCCTTTTGGCTGCACAAAATAAGACCGACCGGTGGGTTCTCTCCGTCCCGCACCCAGTGGGCTTTGGCGTAGTTGAGATATGGGTCTTTCACCACCTCTTCCACGCTCATCACGTCCTCGGGCTTCGCCTTCATGCCCTTGGTCAACATCGCCGCTTTGTTGCGCGACAACGCGGTGCGCTCAAAAAATTGCGTGTTGATTTGCCTATCCAACTGCCGAACACTCCAGCCGCCGCGCAAAGCCTCCGCTTCGTAGAAAGCGCGGGCTTGCTCGTTTTTGACAGACAGCATGGCGACGTAGGCTGACCATGGGAGGGGGAAGCGTTTGGCGATGTCGGAGAGGCTAGGGAGCTGTCTCAATTCTCCAGACACTGTCTGGAGAATTGGCCAAGTGGCATAAAACTGGCGCATTTGCCATATGTTTTGCTGACTAAATCCTCGCCCAAATTGCAGCGTTAAATCTTCTGAAAGACGAGAGATTAGTTGCTTGCCGTATTCCGCCCGTGCATTCCCACCCTGCTCCGCCTCCACAATCCGCCGCCCAATTTCCCAATAACTAGCCGTCATCAAAGCATTCACGCTTCGCGCCGCCGCCACGCGGGCGGATTGCAGCAAGTCAACAATCCCGCCGTGCACGGCCTCGTAGGGTTGCACGGACTTGGCGACTTTTGTGGTTTTAGCTATGGGTGTTTTGGTTGCCATGGTTACACCACTTTTGTAAATCGTTGCTCTATCACGCTGACCCCACCCAACTCAATACTCTTGTTTGCGGCTAGATCACAGACGAATCCGGCATTCTCATAAAACCGAATTGCACGCACATTGTCCGCCAAAACCCAAAGCGTGACATATGCAAAATGACGAGCACTTATGCCTTGCATTGCTGCTTGGATCAGCCTTCTTCCAGCACCTGTAGACCATTCCGTTGGGGCCATATAGATGGCTTGAATTTCAGCTGTGTTTGGCAACGCATCGGCATCGCGTGAAGGAGCAACTGACACAAAGCCAAAGACCTTATCGTCGCGCGTTGCAACCCAAACGTCAGCAGACTTTTGCTCGATAATTTGCATCCACATGGCAGCACGGTCGCTCACCGATAGTGCCTTCAGTAGCTTTGCTGGCAGTATGCCTTTGTACGCACTTTGCCATGAAGCTACATGGACTTGGGCTATACCTTGCACATGAGCGATGGCAGCAGTCTCAATCTTCAAGTGTTTCAATCCAAAAAGTCTGGATTCTCTTTCAACGCCCGCGCATAGAGCAACTGAAACTGGAACCAGCCCGAGTACTCCGTCCCCACAACGCTGAACGCTTGCTCACGGGCAGCGGGTGGAACTTCGCGCAGAGGCTGCCCTTGGGCTGCTGCCAGCGCCAGCATCTCGACTTGGCAGTTGCGCTCCATGCTGACGTAGAACCACGCCGCCGACTCGACCGAGCCGCCCACGGTAAGCAGTCCGTGGTTGCGCAGAACAGCAGCTTTGTTTTTGCCTAGCGCCTTGGCAATGCGCGTGCCTTCGTCAAGGTCTAGCACCACGCCGCCGTAGTCGTCGTAGAGCACGTGATCGTTGTGGAAGGCGCAAGCATCTTGGCTGATCATGGACAGGGGTCTGCCCAGCATGGAAAAAGCGCGTCCGTGGATGCCGTGCGTGTGCGCGGCGGCCATCACGTCTGGGCGCGCTTCGTGGATGCGGGAGTGAATGGCAAATGCGGCACGGTTGAGCGGATGCGAGCCCTCGACCACTTCGCCATGATGGTTGACGCGAATCAAGTTGCTCACCTTGATTTGCGAGAAGTGAACGCCAAACGGATTGACCCAAAACGTGGTTGGGAATTCGGGGTCACGCGCGGTGATGTGCCCTGCCGCGCCTTCGTCTAGGCCAAAGCGCGAGAAGATACGAAACGCCGCCGCAAGCCTTTGTTTGCGGTGCAAGCGCTCGTCGGCTAGGCTGGCGAAGGTGGGAGGCATGGGCATCCCCATTCCGCCCGCAGTTTGCAAGATAGAAGTATGAGCTTGAGTCATGATGAGAGTCTCCTTTATAAAATTAAATTACACATCGATATTGAGCCACTGTGCGGTTTCATCTGCCGTTTTAATCCATGTTCCATGGAAACTTTTAAGCGCAAGTAAGTCCTGATCCCCTGTGACTAAAACATCAGCCCGGCAAAGACCAGCGCAGCTCAAAATCCAATCATCATCTGGATCACGACAAATTTGCTTAGGCAGTGCCAGCGTATCCACCGTTATCACTTGTGCGCGATAAGCCAATACCAACTCGGTTGGGCTACGATTGATTCGCCGCAACTGTGCTGCAAACTTTGGTCGGCTAAAGACCCGTGTGAGCTCTGCGTAAATAAATTCGTTGGCGAATCCCCTCACCAGATCGTTGTTCATAGCCATCAGTAGAAGGCGTGGTTTACCGCCCCACAGCATCCCAGAGACAATGACGTTGGTGTCAAGCACCACGCGCACGACGCTCCGTCCTATCTGCTTTGATTTCGGCAGCGATCACAGCAGGCGTTACATCACTATCTTTTGCAGCCTGCAACTCATCTAACAAGTCTAAGAATGACTGTTTTTTTTCGCGCCGATCCAATGCTTCTTTCAAAAAATCAGTGACAGTGCTGCTTTGCCAAAGTCCAGCAGCAATGGCCTGCGAAGCTATCTGATCAGGAACGGAAATGTGCAATGTGGTCATGATGAGTCCCTTTATGCAAAGATGTAACTTTAACTTGTCACCGCCGTGGTAGCACCGCCTTACATGCGCCCCGTCGCAAACAAGCCGTTCGGATCAAGCTGCTCGCGCAGCCTCTGGTTGAGCGCAGCCAGAACGGGTGTCAGCGGCTGAAAAGCCCCTGCCGCTTTATCGGTATCGCCACCGCTTTGACTGGCTCTGAAAAGAGTCGCATGCCCGCCAGCCTTGCTGGCTATGGCTTGCAGGGCGGCCTGCTCGCTAGCCCTTGCCCACAGCCATCTCTGGGCACCCTGCCACTCTATATATTGCGCCCCAGCCAGTGATTCGGGCAGTTCTAGCGCTGCTGTGGCGGCGGGAAGCGACAGTCGCCACAAACACAGATCGCCAGCAGGCGGCGTAAAAAACGACATGGCGTGGTTGTTTGCTGAGTGCCACACAGCAGAACTGCTTTCGGCTGGCAGTTCATAACCGCCGTGCTCAGCCCGCATGCGCTGACTGGCCGCAGCAACCGCTGCTTTGGCTCCGCGCAGTCGCACAAACAGCGCGTCTCGCCCCAGCTTGGTTCCGCGTGCATCGACCCATGCGCTGCTGTTGATTGGCAGCGGGAGCGCACGCCAGCGATTCAGCATCTCAAGCGCCTTGGCTTGGCCGACATCAAAACCTAGCGTGGCATCGGCAACAGGCACGGGCAGCACTTTGAGCGAGACATCGGTGATCAGCGCCAGCGTTCCCATCGAGCCCGCCATCAAGCGCGAGACATCGTAGCCCGCCACGTTTTTCATCACCGTGCCGCCAAAGCTTAAAACCTCGCCCGCGCCATTGACAACTTGCACGCCCAGCACGTGATCGCGCACACTGCCGCAGCTGGCGCGGGCCGAGCCGCTCAGACCCGTCGCCACCATGCCGCCAACGGTGGCCAATGTGTGCGATTGAGCATGCGGCGATTCAACCTTTGAAGGCTCAAACTGAGGTGGCTCAAACCTAGGAGGCTCAAAGGGCAGATATTGATTTTTTTCTGCCAGCGCCGCCTCCAGCTCGGCCAGCGGCGTGCCTGCGCGAGCCGTGACCACCAGCTCGCTCGGTTCGTAGCTCACGATGCCGCGATAGGAGCGCGTATCGAGCACGGCGTAGTCACCAAGCGCATTGCCATAAAAATCTTTGCTCCCACCGCCACGAATGCGCAGCGTGCGCCGATCAGCGCGGGCTTGGTTGATTTGGTCTTGGAGGGGTTGGAGAGGATTCATATCACCCACGCACAAACAAAGTGACTAAAGGCTCGTCGCCGATTTGGCAGCTCCAATGCCCGTGCAGCGCTGGGTCAAACGTAGCGCCCGGCGGCAAATGATCGGCGGAATAAAAATGCTCGCCCGCTTTAAATTCGCGCAGCGTGCCGTCTTGCAGTCCAATGCCCATGCGTCCTTGCAAAATAAACACCCACTGGGCGGCAGCGCCGGTGCAATGGAATGAGCTGCGAAACCCCACCGGACTGTGGCGCAGCTGGTAGCCCGCGCTGGCAAACAGCTCCGAGAGCATCGCCGCTGGCGTGCCCTCGGTCAAGGCAAGGGTCTCGTCCCGAAAGCGTGCGCGTCCATCGCTATCGGTGAAAAGTATGGTTTTGGTGAAAGTCGTCATGGCGGCATCCTCAGCATTTGGCACAATCATGCCATGCTTTATTCCACACCCCTCCCCGCCTTTCCCGCCTCGCGCCCACGCCGTATGCGCCGCGATGCCTTCAGCCGCAACCTGATGCGCGAGCACACGCTCACCCCGCACGACCTGATCTATCCGGTGTTTGTGCTGGACGGCCAAGGCAAGCGCCAGGCCGTGGCAACCATGCCCGGCGTGCAGCCGCTCTCGCAGGATTTGCTGTAGCCCGTGGCCGAGGACTGCGAGCAGCTGGGCATCCCGGTGATGGCACTCTTTCCGGTGATTGACGCTTCGCTTAAAAATCCAAACGGCGATGAGGCTTGGAATCCCAGCGGCCTTGTGCCGCGTGTGGTTGCTGCGCTTAAAAAAGAATTCCCAAGCCTTGGCATCATGACCGATGTGGCGCTAGACCCCTACACCAGCCACGGACAAGACGGGCTGCTGGACGAGACGGGCTACATCATCAACGACGCGACCACCGCCGTGCTGACCCGCCAAGCGCTGGTACAAGCCGAGGCGGGCGTGGACATGGTGGCACCGTCCGACATGATGGATGGGCGCATCGGTGCGATCCGCACGGCGCTCGAGAGCAAGGGGTTGATTCACACCCGCATCATGGCCTACAGCGCCAAATACGCCAGCGCCTTTTACGGCCCGTTCCGCGATGCCGTTGGCTCCAAAGCCATGCTGGGCAAGGCGGACAAGAAGGTGTATCAAATGGACTGCGCCAATAGCGATGAAGCCCTGCGCGAGGTGGCGCTGGATATTGCCGAAGGCGCTGACATGGTGATGGTCAAGCCAGGCATGCCGTACCTTGACATCGTGCGCCGCGTGAAAGACACCTTCGCCATGCCCACGTTTGCATACCAAGTCAGTGGCGAATACGCCATGCTGAAAGCGGCGGCGCAAAACGGCTGGTTAGACCACGATGCCGTGATGCTGGAGAGTTTGCTGGCCTTTAAACGCGCCGGAGCCGATGGCGTGCTGACCTACTTTGCTAGGGATGCGGCGCGGCTACTCAAAACCGCCGCTTAAATGCCGAACGCATTTTGTCGGCAAAGCTTTGATGAGCTAGCGGCGCAGGCACAGAGGGCGCAGGTTGAAAGTAGCTGCCATCGAGTAACTGCTTGACCAACTCCGCCGAAAACTCTTGCCGATTGCTTGAGCGTGGATCGAGCACAAAGGTCGCTCCCGGTAGCATGACAAACAAATCGCGCGTAGACATCGTCAAGTAGGTTTGAGAGCTATCTACCGAGGCTTGCAAAACATCAGCGCTACTAAACATCGGTGTCGCCTCTGTGCCGTAATGGGCGCGTCCATTTTGGATGAGGACAAGGCTGCCATCCGCATCCATGTCGCCCAGCACATGGACGTTGGCATCAAGCAGCGCACGCAAAGCCGCAACGCTCATGGTGTTGTTGGTTGGTGACATGGTGAAATCCTTGCAAGAGTGCTTACGTTAAAGTCTCTTCATTATGTTAGAAGTTTCCTTTCAACACTTTACGTGGCTCAGCCTTGCACGTAGCGATTTGGCGGCGCACGTGGAGGCCGTTCAAGAGCGCATACAAACCTTGTCCGGCAAGGGCCGTGCTTGCGCCATTGTGGACTTGCACATCAGCGACTTGCAAAACGATGCGCTGCCCTCACACTTTGACTACACAGCCGAATACGACCTCTTGGTTTTTCGGCGCTTAACGGTGGGCGCAGGCGTGAACGAAGCACAGCTCATCCATGCCGACACCAGCCCCGTCGCCTTTGTGGTCATGGACAACGTGGTGCTCAGCGTCCACCCCGATGACTGCGCCGTGCGCAACGCTTTTGCCAAGCGCTTAGAGGACACGCCCGCGACAAGGCTACCGGCCAGCCCAGCCGAACTGATGCTGCGCATGGTCAACCAAATGGTGGACGCTTATCTTGATCTGCGGCGCGAACTCACCCGCTCGCTCGAGCACTGGCAGCAGCTGCTGCTAAGTCCCTCCAAGCGCTTTGGCGACTGGGAAGCACTCTTACAGTCACGCATGAAGCTACATCAACTCGACGACATTTGCGAAGACCAACGCGCCGCCGTACAAGAGTGGATGGATGAGCTGAACACATGGACAACGCCTGCGTCTGATCCTGACACGGTGCGCGAGCACGAGCTGCTCAAAGTACGCTCGCGCGATGTGCTGGAGCATATTGAGCGCGTGGCGCACCACGTGCGGCGGCTAGAGCAAACGTTAGAGACGGCGGTACAAATTCACTTCTCCATCCAAGGCAACCGAACCAACGACATCATGCGCACACTGACGGCGCTCACCGCGATCTTTTTGCCGCTCAATTTGGTCACCGGATTTTTTGGCATGAACTTTGAATTTTTGCCCCTCATCCACCGCGGCGACGGTTTGTGGTGGGCAGTGGGCGCGATGCTTACCGTGACCTCAGTTTTAGTCACGGTGTTTTTACGCAAGCGTTATTTGGCAAGGACGGGGAAGTCATCATGAATGCACCATCACAGCAAAAAGTAGCGCTCGTCACGGGCGGTAGCCGAGGCATAGGTGCAGCGGTGTGCCGCCAGTTGGCAGCCGAAGGTTATGCGGTTGTTGTGAACTATGCTGCCCGCCAAGCCTTATCGGATGAGGTCTGCGAAAGCATTGCCTTGGCAGGCGGCGTGGCGATTGGCTTGCAGGCCGACGTGTCGGATGAAAATCAAATTTTGCGCCTTTTTGAGCACATTGACGCGCGCTTTGGCAGGCTCGATGCACTGGTCAACAACGCCGGTGTTGTGGATGTGCGCTCGCGGGTGGATGAGATGTCAGTGGCGCGGCTTAGGCGCATGTTTGACATCAACATCATCGGCTCCTTTATCTGCGCACGCGAAGCCGTCAAACGCATGTCCACTTTGCACGGCGGCAGTGGCGGCGCGATTGTGAATGTGTCCAGTGCAGCGGCGCGGTTAGGCGGTGCAGGGCAGTATGTGGACTACGCCGCCAGCAAAGGCGCTATCGATACGTTCACGGCGGGACTGGCCAAAGAAGTCGCCACCGAAGGCATCCGCGTCAACGCCGTGCGACCGGGCATTATCGACACCGATATCCACGCCAGCGGCGGCGAGCCAAATCGCGCTGCGCAAATGGCACCGCAAGTTCCCATGCAGCGTGCGGGCTCGGCAGACGAAGTGGCCAACGCCATCGTGTGGTTGTTGTCGGACGCGGCAAGCTACGTCACCGGCACAACATTGGACATCACAGGCGGACGCTAATTTTTTGAGGAACTTCACATGACCCACCCAACGCACATCACGCACCACATCAACGGCGCAGTGGCCAAAGGCTCCAGCACCCGCCACCAGCCTGTGTACAACCCCGCCACGGGGGCGGTCACCGGTCAGGTCAGCTTGGCCAATGTGGCCGATGTGAACGCTGCTGTTGCCGCCGCGCAAAAAGCCTTTCCCGCTTGGGCCGATACGCCCCCTCTTCGCCGCGCGCGTGTGATGTTCAAGTTCTTAGAGTTGATCAACCAAAACAAAGACAAGCTGGCCCACATGATCACCGCCGAGCACGGCAAGGTGTTCACCGATGCGCAGGGTGAGGTCAGCCGTGGCATCGACATCGTCGAGTTCGCCTCCGGCATTCCCCAGTTGCTCAAGGGCGACTACACCGAACAAGTGTCTACGGGCATCGACAACTGGACCATGCGCCAGCCGCTTGGCGTGGTGGCAGGTATCACCCCGTTCAACTTCCCCGTCATGGTGCCTGCGTGGATGTTCCCCTTGGCCATTGCGGCAGGCAACACCTTTGTGCTCAAGCCCAGCCCGATTGTCC
>CAZAIW010000002.1:0-40518 GCA_964485285.1 uncultured Burkholderiaceae bacterium
GTGCAAGCCCGTGTATCCCGCCGGTACATATTGCACTGATGCTCCTCGGCGAGGAACTGCATAGGCTATCTTAAACCGAGCGCATAATGCGGCGTTGCTCTATCCTCATTGAATTCTCCAAAATAAGTCGTAATGCTCATTTTGTCGTCTCCATTTTTAGGGGACAAGTCCAAGTCCTTATTGAACTCAATGAACTCCTCTTGGATGGTGTGGTTAAAACGCTCAGCGTGTGCATTCATCTTGGGGCACTTGGGATAGGTCAGCCAACGTACGGCGCCATCACCGATGACAGTCTTGGTAAATTCAGCCTTGAACTCCGATCCGTTATCGGTCAGCACCCGCTTGGGCTTAAACGGATAGCAAGCCTTGGCGATATGCCACAGCTTAGTGGTGTGCTTGGCGTGTTTGCTGGGAAGCGCAGCCCGCTATAACAGCCACTGCCATGAATCTCGATGGTATCCACGCCCACACATTCCTCGTCTAAATTCTCTAACCCTGTACCAAAGATATTCCTGTTCATCCACGTCTCTCACTCCACTATGGCGTGCAATATGTTTCTGACGGAATACCGGTGGCTGCGTGAAAAGCGTAAAATCTTCTGACGATAGGAGTACTACCATGCCAGTCACGAAAAAGCCAACATCATTGCACAATCTTAAACCGCGTGCAAAGGCAAAACATGGCACTAGTGATAACTCTCGTCCGCTGAAGCCGACAAAGTGGGGCGTGGATTTACTCGTAAAAATCGAGGCCTTTCGCGAAGCTCTTGCTGCGCAAAAATGATTCGTTATTTGCTCGACACGAATGTGCTCTTGCACCTTGTTAATAAATCCGAAGGCTATGAGCTAATCGAGCGTAGACTTCTTCGAACGACTGCCAATACCCTCGCGGTATCTGTCATCACCGTCTGGGAAATTTTTCGAATGGCCGAAAAAGCCAAAGTGCCCACAAAGTCATCGACGGCGGCGCTTGTGCTGCTTGAAAAGTTCCGAGTTATTCCTATGACTACCGATGCGGCAGCACTTGGTGGACAGCTCCATGCAGCGCTTGCCAACATAGGAAAAACAATTGGCGAACGCGACTCAATGATTGCTGGCATTGCCAAAACACATGGCTATATCCTAGTTACAGATAACACAGGCGAATTTCAACGTGTGCCTGATTTGCAAATTGAAAATTGGCGTCAACAAACTTCCAACCGCATAGACGTTCAATGACGTATTAAAGACGGTTAAAAAATCATCTTCATAATCCTTTGGTCGTAGGTTCAAGTCCTACACGACCCACCATATTCTGTAAGGGTTTGCGAAACATCGCAACCCGCATTTTTATCAAACTTCGAACGCATAAGGAAGGTCTGCAAAAACCTGTTCGCCCTGACCAGTAGAGGCAAGGCGGATTTTGCGCACTGTCTGATTGAGAGATATGCCACTAGTGCTGGCTGCACCCACGTTATGACCTTTGATGCAACATCATGCGATATAAGCCACAACCTCTATCTTCATACCCGGCACCACCAAGGCCACGCCTGCACTGGAGCGGTTGGGGTACGGGGGCGAGAAGTACTCTTTGTAGACAGCATCAATGGCGGGCATGTCGCCCACATCGGTCATGTAGATCAGCACTTGTGCCACATCTTCCATGCGCTTGCCGGCGCATTGCACAGCACGGCGCAAGTTGGAAAAGGTCAAGTGCGCTTGCGCTTGAATGGGGCCTGTGTCGATGCTGCCGTCGGCTCTGACGGGGCCATGCGCGGTAAAGCAAATATCGCCTGCTTTGACCATCCATGAAAACGGTTGGCTCAGTGCGGGCAAGCCTGTGTCGATGACTTGTTTCATGACATTTTCACCAGTTGGGTCAGCATGCGATACCACGCGGCTTGTGGGTTGTTTAGCTGCAAGTGTGTTTGAAAGTGGTCGAGTTTTGGCCACTGCGTGAGCACGGGCACAGGGTTTTCAAAGTCCTGTGCTTGTAAGAGTGCTGCCATGCGCAGGTTGGAGCGCCTCACACGCGGGCTGTCGTACTCGCCATAGCTCAGAGCAAACGGTATGCGATTGCCAGCGCACCAGCTCAAGGGGCTATAGACCGCGTCGAGTGCGGGGTTCAGACCTTTGAGTGCCATGCTGTAGACGCGCTCCTCTAGGCTTTGCGGGCGGACGTTGGGGTCGTGCAAATCCAAGATGCCGCTGATGGGCAGGCAGGCTTTGATCGTCAGGTCCGGGCCACCTTGCGCTTTGTCGTGATGGCGCAGAGCTGTCATCGCTGCGATGTGTGCGCCCGCAGAGTGACCACTTAAATACACGTGGTGCGCGCAGCCGCCAAACTGTTTGAGCTGTGTTGCCAGATGCGCGAGCAATTGCTTGGCATCGTCGAGTAGATCGGGCAGTGGATGCTCGGGTGCTAAACGATAAGACGGTGCCACCAAAACCATGCCCAGTCGCACCACCCAGGGCGCCATAAAGCGCACGTATTGGCGATAGCCATTGGTCCAGCCGCCGCCGTGCCAAAAAATCAAAACAGGCAGCGCCGCATCCTGCGCGCGGGCCTCACGCAGGGGCGCGTACACGTCGTACTTTTGCAGTCGATCAGTGCCGTAAGGCAGATCCAAGTGCCCGTCCACGTCCAGTGCCAAGGGCAAAGCAGCCCAAGACATGACGGTGCGGGCATAGTCAATTGCCGCTGGCAGAGGCAGCGGCAATTGATGGTCGGGGTCGTAAAGCGCTAAAGCGTCTTGCATGACCGCGCCATTTATTCGGCCACGATGCCAACCTCACGAATCACCTTGCCAAAACGTGTGTTGTGATCGGCATTGATCGCGGCTAAAGCAGCAGGTGCACCGCCAGCAGGAATCAGCGCGAGTGTGTTCATGCGGGCTTGCACGTCGGGCATTTTCAAGATTTCATTGAAGTGTGTGTTGAGCGTTTTGACCACATCAGCAGGCAGTCCTTTGGGCCCCATAAAGCCTTGCCAAGCGCCTACTTCAACGTCTTTGTAGCCGGCTTCAGCCAGCGTTGGGACGTTGGGTTGTAACGAGGAACGTTTGGCATCGGCCACCCCTAAGTTCACCAGTTTGCCATTGGTCAAGTACTGCGCAACAGGCCCTAGGGTGGTGTACATCACAGGAATGTGACCCGCGACCAAATCAACGGTTGCGGGGCCGCTGCCGCGATAGGCAACTTGGGTCAGTTTGACATCGGCTGACTTATTAAACATTTCTCCCAAGATATGCATGGGTGAGCCCGTGCCAGGACTGGCGTAGCTGGTGATCTTTCCGCTTTTAGCCGCTGCCACAAACTCCTTCATATTGGACACGCCTGCGCTTGCATTCGCAACTAAAAAGAGTGACTGCGTGCCAGCCAAAAAGATGGGCGTGAAGTCTTTGATTGGGTCGTACACAGCGCCTGTTCCGGGCTTGAGTACCAGTGGCGCGGTTGCAAATGTGTTGGGTGTGAAAAGCAGGGTATAGCCATCCGCAGGAGCCTTGCTGACATAGGCATTGCCAATGGTGCCGCTGGCACCGGTTTTGTTTTCAACGATGACCGATTGGCCGACCCGTGTTGCGAGTTTGTCGGCAAACACACGCGCCAACGCATCGGTGTCGCCGCCGGGTGGATAGGACACCACGATGGTGATTTGTTTGCTTGGATAGCTTTGCGCTAAGGCCGATGTTGCTACGGCGGAAATACCGGTTGCGAGTGCCAAAGCACTGCACAGAACAAGTTTGCGACGGGATGTCATGGTGAGATTCTCCAGTTGAAAAGAAAAGAAAAAGATGCTTGTAGATGAGGGGTGATTCAAGCAAGCTGCGGATTGTGTTGATGCATATGGACTTCAAGTATTAGTACTTACCCGACTGCCGTACCTCGTAACAATGAAAGTGTCCTTATCGCCTGTTTCAGTCTTGAATTAAAGCCCACGCTAACAAAATGGTTTTGTTGACTTGACCCGCAAATGAAACGACAATGTTTCTCAAGTAAACAGCTGTTTCACTAATGAAAACTTTGCCCGCAGCACACCACAGCAAACCACAACGAATCACAGCTCAACACATGGATGCCTCACCCACGCCAACGCCGACAGCGCCGCCCGAAATGAACCTCGCGGGTCGTCGTGTGCTGGTCACTGGCGGGGCGCGCGGGTTGGGCGAGGCGTTTGCACGCGCATTGGTGCAAGCGGGTGCGCACGTGGTGATCGCCGATGTGCTGCATGAGCGCGGGCATGCCCTGGCGGCTGAGCTTGGCCCTGCGCTGCATTACGTGCCGATGGATGTCTGCGACGCGCAAGCGGTGCAAACGGGCGTGGCGGCTGCGGTTGCGCATTTAGGCGGGCTTGATGGCTTGATCAACAACGCCGCCATCACCAACTCTGGCGGTCAAGACATGAACCAACTCAGCACCCAAACATGGGATCAGGTCATGGCCGTGAATGTGCGTGGGCCTTGGCTGGTGAGTGTGGCGGCGCAAGATCATTTGGCGGCCTCGGGCAGTGGGCGCATCGTGAACCTGGCATCCGACACCGCGATGTGGGGCGCACCGCGCCTGATGGCCTATGTCGCGAGCAAAGGCGCTGTGGTGGCGATGACGCGCGCCATGGCGCGTGAGCTGGGGCCGCAGGGCATCACGGTCAATGCCATCGCGCCGGGTCTGACCTTGGTCGAGGCCACGCAGTATGTGCCCCCAGCGCGTCACCAGTACTACCAACAAGGCCGCGCGATCGCAAGGGCGCAAATGCCGGACGATGTCACTGCGGCTGCTTTGTTTTTGCTGTCACGCGGCAGCGGCTATGTGACGGGCCAATTGCTGCCCGTCAATGGCGGATTTGTGATGAATTGATTTTTCAAGGAGAGACCACATGACTTCGACACCCGCAGCCAACGAACCCGTATTCAATGAACGCGGATTGATGGATGCCCACATTCCCCCCGAGGCCGACATCCAGCGCAGCTTGATGCAGCCCGCCGATCAAGCGTTTGACGCATGGCTAGAGTCGCGGGTTGCGCGATTCGCCACCCGCCGCTACGACTGGGACGCGCTCAAATTTCAAACGCAAGTTGACATGCGCTATCGCCGCGCCCAGATGCGCTACATGGGCACGGGCGCAACTGGCGTGGCCAGTGACAACAACACTGTGCCGTCGGCGCACTTCACGTTTTCAACCATGGTGATTCCAGCGGGCGGCATCGGCCCATCGCATATTCACTACGATGTGGAAGAGGTGTTCTTTGTCCTGCGCGGCAAGATGAAGATCGTGGTGGAAAAAGACGGTCAGCGCTGGGAGTCGATCTTGAACGAGCGCGACTTGATCTCGGTGCCTCCCGGTGTGTACCGCGAAGAGGTCAACATCAGCGACGAAGACGCGCTCATGTGCGTGATGCTGGGCACGCCCAAACCCATCACGCCGACCTATCCGCCCGAGCATGCGCTCTCCAAAGTCAAACGCTAAGCGCGTCCCTCGATTGCTCGCCCATGCCGCATGCCTCGCTCCCAGAACGACTCGCGCACTTTGCCGTGCAAGGTGTGCAGAGCGTGCGGGGTCACGTGGCGTACCGACAAGCGGGGGCAAGCACCGCAAGGCGCACCGTGGTGTTGCTTCATGGCATAGGTTCAGCCTCGGGGAGTTGGCTGGCGCAGCTAGAGGCGGCGGCTTTGCATCCACAGGATGCGCAGGTGCTGGCTTGGGAAGCCCCGGGCTATGGTGCGTCGCAAGCCGTAGCGCCCGCGCAGCCCACGGCGTTTGACTACGCGCTTGCCATGTGGTCGTGGCTCGATGCACTGGGCATTGGGCAGCCCATCACCTTGGTGGGGCACTCGCTAGGGGCGGTGATGGCGGCCAGCGCAGCCTGCCAACAAGCGCAGCGCGTGGCATCGCTGGTGCTGTTGTCGCCGGCACAGGGGTATGGCTTGGCAACTGAAGCAGTGCGCAAGCAAAAGCGCGATGAGCGCTTGCACAACTTGGCGACCTTGGGCCCCGCAGGCATGGCCGCCAAGCGTGCCAGCGCCATGCTGTCAGCGCACGCCAGCCCCGAGCAAATCGCCTATATAGAACAGCTGATGGCGCACGTGCAGGTGGCAGGCTACACGCAAGCCACGCATTTGCTCGCGCAAGCCGACATCCTGACGGATTTGGCGCAGTGGACAGGCGCTTTGAGCATTGCCAGTGGACGAGCCGACACCATCACGCCCATGGCTAACTGCCAAGCGCTGGCGCACAGCTGCCATGTGCCTTGGCATGATCTGGGCGATGTGGGCCATGCGTGTGCGCTAGAAGGCGCAGCAGCGGTGAATGCCTTGCTGCAACTGGGCACACATCAGCAGGACAATCCATGAGTATGGACACAGACGACAAATACATCGTGCCAGCGCTACAGCGCGGCCTAGAGCTCTTGGGGCAATTCACGCGGCAAACACCCGTCTTAACAGGCGCAGACTTGGCGCGAAATTTGGACTTGCCACGGGCTTCGGTTTTCAGAATCTTGCACACACTGGAGCGCGCTGGTTTTGTCGAGCGCGTGGGCGAGTCGGCGAGCTACAAGCTCAGTGTGGGCGTGCTGCGCTTGGGCTTTGAATACTTGTCCTCGATGGAGCTGGCCGAGCATGGCCGCCCTGTGGTGGAGCAGCTGCGCGATGCGTCGGGCTATTCGGCGCATTTGGTGGTGCGTGATGGTCGGGAGATCGTCTTTGTCGTCAAAGCGCCGGGACACAACGCCACGTTTCACTCCATACAAGTGGGCGCAAGGCTGCCAGCGCATGCGACAGTCTTGGGGCGTTTGTTGCTCTCAGACCTACCCCTTCCAGAGCTCACGCGCTTGTACCCCGAAAAAACATTGCAAAAGTTCACCGACAAAACCCCCACCAGCGTCAAACAGCTCAAGACGCTGATCGATGCAGACCGTGCGACGGGCTATGCCATCAGTCAAGGTGGATTTGAAACCGGCATCTCCACCATCGCCGCCCCCGTCTTTAACCGTGCGCAGCGCGTGGTGGCTGCCGTCAGCATCACGGTGACGGCGCAGCAAATTGCCAGCAAACAAGTCAGCGCATTGATTCGGTTGGTACGCGATGCCGCCGCACAGCTCACGCAGCGCATCAATCACCTTTAACAGTTAACCACCATGTCCACAAACAACGCAGCTACTCAAATCACCGTTGGCGAACTCGTCGCTCGGTTCATCGAAGCGTGCGGCGTAAAAGCCGCTTTTGGTGTGATCTCGATCCACAACATGCCCATCTTGGATGCCTTCCATCGCCGCGGGCAGATACGCTTTGTCTCCGCACGCGGTGAAGCGGGCGCTTGCAATATGGCCGATGCCTATGCCCGTGTCACCGCAGGCCTTGGCGTGTGCGTGACCAGCACAGGCACGGGCGCAGGCAATGCGGCAGGCGCACTCATCGAGGCCATGACCGCGGGCACGCCCATGCTGCATCTCACGGGGCAAATTGAGTCGGACTACCTAGACCGAGATCTGGGCTACATCCACGAAGCGCCTGCCCAGCTGGCCATGCTCACGGCGGCGGGCAAGGCGGCTTTTCGCATTCGCAATCCCGAGACCGCGCTGGCGACGTTGCGCGAGGCCGCACGCTTGGCCTTCACGCCGCCTTGTGGGCCGGTCAGCATTGAAATCCCGATTGACATTCAAGCCCAGTTGCTCGCTCTGCCCGAGGACTTGCAGCCTATGTCCAAGGACTTTCAGTCCGTGCCCAAGGGCTTGCAGCCCGTGCCCAATGACCTGCGACCCCTGCCTGTACCCGCCGCCGCGAGCCAAGTGCAAGCCTTGGCAGACCGGCTGCGCACGGCCAAGCGACCGCTGCTGTGGTTGGGCGGCGGCGCACGCGCAGCGGGGCCAGCGGTGGCGCGATTCGTCAAGATGGGCTGGGGCGTTGTGACCTCGGTTCAAGGGCGCGGCGTGTGGCCAGAGGCGCACCCGGCCAGCCTAGGCTCCTACAACTTACAAAAACCAGCCGAAGACCTGTACCAGACCTGTGATGCCATGCTGGTGGTGGGTTCGCGCCTGCGTAGCAACGAGACGCTGCGCTACAAACTCAAGCTGCCCCAGCCGCTCTACCGCATCGATGCCAATGCCTTGGCGCACAACCGTGGCTATACGAGCAACTACTTTGTGCAAGGCGATGCACTCGCGACCTTGCACGCACTGGCCGATCTGCTCGAAGGGCAAATGCAGGTTGACCCTTCTTTTATTCCCGACGTGTCGCAAGCGCGTGCCAAAGCCGCTGCTTATGTCGATAGCACCCTAGGCCCCTACATCCACCTCAAAGAAGCGCTGGCAAAGCAAGCTGGTAGCGCTTTGTGGTGGGTGCGTGACATCACGCTGTCCAACAGCATGTGGGGCAATCGCGCACCGCTGCTCGACCACCCACGTGCAGGCGTTCATGCGCTGGGCGGCGGGATCGGCCAAGGCTTGGCCATGGCCATCGGTGTGGCAGTGGCAGATCACGCGCACCAGCTCCAGCGCAAAACCGTGGCCTTGGTGGGTGACGGCGGCTTCATGCTCAACGTGGGTGAGTTGGCCTGCGCCGTTCAAGAAAAAGCCAATCTGGTGGTGCTGCTGATGAACGACAGCCGCTACGGCGTGATTAAAAACATTCAAGACGATTTGTATGGCAGTCGCCACTGCTATGTGGAGCTGCACACCCCCGACTTCGCCAAGTTTTGTGACAGCTTGCAGGTGGCGCACTACAAACTCACCACGCCCGAGCAAGCCGACAGCGTGTTGCAGCAAGCCTTGGCGCAATCGGGCCCCGTGGTGGTCGAGGTGGACATGAACGCATGGGGGCCATTTGCCGCCAAGTTTGCTGGCCCGATTTTGAAAAAGGAGTAAGCCCATGTCACGCCCTGCGCTACAAGTGGCTTTGGTCGGATGGGGGGCGATTGCACACGCCATTTTTGACCGCATGCAGCAGCACGAGCAGATACGCATTTCGCACATCGTGGTGCGCCCCAGCAAGGTCGCGCAGACGCAGGCGCAACTGGGCGAGGCTGCCCACGCCTGTAGCGCGGTGCCCGCTGGTGTGAGCTTGGTGCTCGAGTGTGCGGGGCACACGGCGATCACCGAGCATGTACTGCCTGCGCTGCTGCGCGGCACAACATGCGCCGTGCTGTCGGTGGGGGCTTTGTCCGAGGTCGGCTTGCCCGAGCGCTTGGCGGCAGCCGCGCAGCAAGGCGGCACACAAATTCACTTGCTGGCGGGTGCGATCGGTGGCATCGATGCGATTGCTGCTGCGCGCACCGCAGGGCTTACGCATGTGACCTATACAGGGCGCAAGCCGCCCGCGGGTTGGCGAGGCTCGCCCGCCGAGCAACGGGTGGACTTGGACACGCTGGCGACAGCCACGGTCATCCTCGAAGCCTCGGCGCGCGAGGCGGCGCGGCTTTATCCCAAAAACGCCAACGTTGCAGCCACGATTTCGCTGGCTGGACTGGGGCTAGATGCCACCCGCGTGCGCTTGATTGCCGACCCCGGTGTGAGCGAAAACATCCACGAGATTCATGTGCAAGGCGCGTTTGGCGACATGCACCTGACCCTACGCGGCAAGCCTTTGCCAGACAACCCCAAAACATCGGCTTTGACCGTGCTGTCTGCCGTGCGCTTTTTGCACAACCTCACCGCCCCGGTGACGATGTAACTGGAGTTGGATAGACCGTCATGACAGAAAAAATTCAAACCCTGATCGCTGGTCAATGGCGTGATGCGTCTGGCCCCGCCTACACCACCGAGTACCCCGCCGATGGCAGCATCGTGGCCAGCTTGCATGCGGCCACAGCAGCCGATGTGGATGAAGCCGTGCAAGCCGCCGAGCGCGCCCGCCAACAACCCGCGTGGGCGAATCTGAAGCGCCACGAGCGTGCTGCGATCTTGCACCGCA
Source organism: uncultured Burkholderiaceae bacterium (assembly GCA_964485285.1). Lineage (GTDB taxonomy): Bacteria > Pseudomonadota > Gammaproteobacteria > Burkholderiales > Burkholderiaceae_C > JASGCK01. The sequence continues at coordinate 9,882 of CAZAIW010000002.1, forward strand.
TCGCCCAAGGCATCCGTGAGCGCGGCGAAGCGCTGGCGCAATTGCAACGACTCGACAACGGCAAACCCATCAACGAAACCCGTGCGCTGGTGGCCAGTGCGGCGGGCACGTTCCAGTTCTTTGCCGCCGCCTGCGAGACGTGGGAAGACACGCTCACCCCCGCACGCGGCGACTACATGACCATGAGCGTGCACGAGCCGCTGGGAGTTGTTGGCGCGATCACACCGTGGAACTCACCCATTGCCAGCGAAGCGCAAAAACTCGCGCCTGCTTTGGCGGCAGGCTGTGCCGTGGTCTTCAAGCCCGCCGAGATCACACCGCGCATGGCGATAGAGCTGGCCAAAATTGCCGAACAAGCCGGTGTGCCAAGCGGCATCGTGAGCGTCTTGCCGGGTAAGGGGTCGGTGGTGGGCGATGCCTTGGTCAAACACCCCTTGATTAAACGCATTGCCTTTACGGGCGGCACAGCGGTGGGCTTGGGCATTCAGCGCCTCGCCGTCGAAAAACTCATGCCCACCTCCTTAGAGCTGGGCGGCAAGTCGCCCACCATCGTGTGTGCCGATGCCGACCTTGACCACGCGGTGGCGGGCGTGCTGTATGGCATCTTCAGCTCATCGGGCGAGTCGTGCATTGCGGGCTCCCGCGCCTTTGTGCATGCCAGCGTCTACGACGAATTCAAGCGTCGCTTATTAGCCGGAGTCCAACACCTGCGCGTTGGCGACCCTGCCAGCGAGCACACGCAAATGGGCCCGCTGGTCAATAAGGCGCACCGCGCTTCGGTCGAGCGCTATGTGCAGCTGGGGCTGGACGAGGGCGGCAAAGTCTTATTTGGCGGACAGCGTCCCGCTGGCGCGCTTTTTGACCAAGGCAGCTACTACTTGCCCACCCTCATCGAGGGCCTGCCCAACAGCGCACGCATGTGCCAAGAGGAAATTTTTGGCCCCGTGCTGGCGCTCTTGCCATGGCACGATGAAGCCGACCTGATCGCCCAGTGCAACGACAACGTCTATGGCCTAGCCTCAGGCATCTGGAGCCGCGACTACAAAACCGCATGGCGCATCGGACGCGCTTTGCAAACCGGCACGGTCTGGATCAACACCTACAAACTGTTTTCCGTCAGCACGCCCTTTGGCGGAGTCAAGATGAGCGGCACAGGCCGAGAAAAAGGGCGACTGGGCATTTTGGAATACACCAGTCAAAAGAGCTTTTACTGGGGCTTGAACGAATCGCCCATGCCGTGGGCGATGGGTTCCGGCGCAGCCTCTTGAGGGCAGGATGAGCAGCATGGACACCGTATGGATTTAGGTATCGCCGGAAAAAAAGCCTTGGTCTGCGGTGCCAGCTCCGGGCTTGGGCTTGCCTGCGCCACTGCGCTGGTGCAGGCGGGTGTGCACGTGGTGCTGGTCGCCCGCACCCAAGCGCCGCTAGAGGCTGCCGCACAACAGCTGCGCCAGTTGCAAGCAGGCGAGGTGTCATGGGTCGCCGCCGATGTCACCTCACCCCAAGGGCGTGCCCGCATGCTTGCGCAGCACGCGGACATTGACATCTTGGTCACCAATGCGGGCGGCCCACCCCCCGGGGACTTTCGCAACTGGGACAGAGACATTTGGATCAAAGCACTCGATGCCAACATGCTCGCGCCGATTGAGCTGATCAAAGCCACGGTGGACGGCATGATGGCCAAAGGCTTTGGGCGCATCATCAACATCACCTCCAGCGCCGTCAAAGCCCCGGTGGACGGCTTGGGCTTGTCCAACGGGGCACGCAGCGGCTTAACCGGCTTTGTCGCTGGCTTGGCGCGTAGCACTGTGGCGCGGGGCGTGACCATCAACAACTTGCTACCCGGCACGTTTGACACCGCCCGCCTAGCCAGCAACTTTGCCGCGCAAGCACAGCGCGAAGGCACCACCCCCGAAGCCGTTCGCGCCGCACGCATCGCCAAACACCCAGCCCAACGGCTCGGCCAGCCCACGGAGCTGGGCAACACCTGCGCGTTTTTATGCAGTGTGCATGCGGGCTACATCAATGGGCAAAACGTGCTGTTGGATGGGGGGTCGTTTGCGGGGGTGTGAGGCTTTTCATGGACATACTCCCTCCTACATCCGAGCAGCACTACATCACAGGCAAGGCGGCACTGAATGTGCCTAATCCTGATGGCTCCTTTGCGGACTGGCACTTTGATGAAGTGTTTTTAAGTGGACGGGGAAAAATTCGCATTGCAGGCAAAGACACGCAAGAGACGATCAGTCTCCTAGGGTGCTACGGCATCCGCGAATGCAGCGGGGTACTTCGCAGGTTTGGCCTCGCCGTTCCTGAATCGCAAAAGGTGTACACCGCCAACCATGTTCGCGCACTGTTGGATATGGTGCTTGCCTCTCTGGCCAAAAACAAAATCCCTGAGCATGTCACGATTGACGACATGCTCGACAGTGCCCAAGAGCAAGAAGAGCTACAGACACAACTACAGCTCCTCAAACACAAGATCACCAACCCACTGACCTTATCCCTTTTGAACCAATGGGAACAGAGACAGTACTAGCGTTCAGTCCCGAGCGACGGTTGCATGTGGACATCATGCGTACGATTGCGCGTGACGGTGATTGACGGTATCTGTACCTACACCATTGAAGCTCTTATTGAACAAAAGATAGATGCGTAGACGCATCGCACGGCAGCGCGTGATCTGTTTGATGTTGCCTTTCTGGCGAAGACCTTGCTGCGCTGATTGTGCAGCTCTCACAGTCTCTTTCTATGTGAGCGGATGTTTATTCGCTATTCGCGAATAGCGAATAAACACAATAAACCCAGCACAGCGGCGTGCTGCACGCCGAGGCTGAGCCGAGAAGCGCACCCTCACTACAAATCAAGCACCAAGCGCTCAGACTTGCAGCCCGACACGCACACCATCATGGCTTGGTTGGTGGCTCGCTCGGCGGGGCTGAGCACCGAATCGCGGTGATCGGGCAGGCCTTCGAGTACGCGGGTTTCGCAGGAGCCGCAAATGCCTTCTTCGCAGCTGGTTTGCACATTCACCTTGGCAGCTTGTAGCGCTGCGAGCAACGAGATGTCGGGGGTGATCTCAATCACTTTGCCCGAACGCTTGAGTTCAACCTGATAGCTTTGCCGCGCATCGCTGGATGCCGCGACTTCGACTGCCGCAAAGCGTTCGATGTGTGCGTTGGCATAACCCAGCGCTTGGCAATGCGCCTCAAATGCGTCCAGCATCACCGCCGGGCCGCAGGCGTAGTAGTGCGTACCTGGCGCGCTGCGTGCGGCGAGCAAGGCCTTGAGGTCGGGTGGCCCTGCTTGCGCGTCGTCAAAGTGCCAATGCACGGGCGCTCCCAAGGCGGCAACTTCGTCCGCGAACGCGGCATGCGTGCGTGCACGCGCAAAGTACAGCAGTTCGAACGATTGGCCTAGCGCCCGCAAGCGACGCGCCATACACAGAATCGGGGTGATGCCGATACCGCCTGCCACGAGCACCGTGTGCGGTGCTTCTTCGTGCAGGGCAAAGTTGTTGCGCGGCTGCGAGATGCTCAGCACCGTGCCGATGCGCAGTTGCTCGTGAACCGCACGTGAACCGCCGCGACTTTTGGCATCTTTTAAAACGCCCAAGACGTAGCGGTGGCGCTCGCTGCAATCGTTCAGCAGCGAGTAGCTGCGCACCAAACCATTTGGCAGATGCACGTCGATGTGAGCGCCCGCTGTGAACGCGGGCAAGTCCTGCTGCTGCGCTGCACGTAAGTCAACGCTGATGATGCCTTGCGCCTCGTAGCGCAGTGTGTGAACAAAAACCTGCAAGGTGTTGGAAGCCGTCATCGGTAGCCTTTGCTTATGCCTTGGCGTTTTGTTGGTCGAGTTGCTTTTGCGCTTGGGTTTTCAAAATGCGGCGCAAGCGCACGATGCCCATGTCGTGCTGGTACAGGTGCTCGCGCTGATTGGCATCTGGCTCCATGTGTTCCATGGCCACGCGGTCTTGTTCGAGTACGTGCCAGTGGCGCTCTTCTAGGCGATTTTTGTACAAGAAGCGCCACGTGTCGCGCTGCCAGCCGCTGACCTTGCGACAGCGCCAAAACAAGATGCTGGTGGCCTCGCGCGAGATCGGGGCATAGCCGCCAATGATGGTGAAGGGGCCGCCCGGGCCGCCTGTTTTGGGATACGGGATGGCCAGACGCAGGAGGTGGATGTCGGTCTCGATCCACTCTGTCCAGTCAAAGTTGACATTGCGCTGCCCTTTTTTCTCAAACGAGAAACCTGTGTCGGTCTCGCGAATTTGAAACTCCGCGGTCATGTCGCCCTCGGCCATCGAGTGCGATTGTTTGTGCAGATAAGCGCCGTGCATGGGGTCAACCACGTTTTCGATGGCGTAGCGGTAGTCGCAGCCCCACTCGACATAGCAAAGAAAGGACGACCACGCCGGCGAGGTCAGCTCCTCGGGCAAGCGCAGCGGGGGCGGTGTCTCGCAGGCGGGGTCAAGCGCGTTGAACAAGAAGATCGCGCCATTGGACTCGGCTGTATGAAAGGTGCGCGTTTGGCGTGACCCCTCTAATTTGCAACCCGGACTGCCCGGCACACGCGTCACGGTACCGTCGCAGCGCACCTCAACCCCGTGGTAGGGGCAGGCGATGCGGTCGCCCAAAATCACGCCCAACGACAGCGGCGCACCGCGGTGGGGGCAGTGGTCTTCGAGTGCGTGGACTTTGCCAGCCTGATCGCGCCACAGCACAATTTTGTAGCCGAGGCGGCGCAGAGCGACAGGATTGTCTTTGACGTAGCTCGACGGGCATACGGGATACCACAGGTCTTTCAAGCCGACGGCCAGTGTGGCCTCGATGGGGTCAGAGGGGAAATGGATGTTGGAGGTGGTGCTCATGATGGCGCTCGCTTTTATGTGTTGGCTAAACGCGCGATTTCGCGCTCAAAAGATGCGCTCGTCCACGCTTGCCCATCGGGGCCAGCAGGGCCTGCCACATTGAGGTAGTCCACCAAGGCGGACAGCTCATGGATGTCTTGACCAAAAGCGCGCTCAATCGAGTCACCCAGCAAGTTCTCATACGCGGTGGGCGGCGCACGGCGCGTTTGGTGCGTCTCGTTCGAGAGGGGAGGGGCAGCTTGTCGCATCGATTTAATCTCCTGATGGTTTGGTTTTATCGGTCATGAAGCGCCCGCTGGGGGCCTCGGCATCTTTTTGCCTGCGGGTATGTCCATCGATCCCGCCCTTAATCGCCCACTCGGCAAAGACTGTAGGCCCGGGCGTGAACTCCCGCGCTTGCCACTGGGCGGTGAGTTCATCCTCATCGGTGTAGTACTCCACCAATGCCCCCGCAGGGCTGTTGAAGTACCAAAAAATGGCGGATGAAATCGGGTGCTTGCCAGGCCCCAGCTCCGTGTCCCAGCCACAGCGCGACATGTGCATGCCGCCACCAAACACCTCGTGCAAATCGCGCACGGTAAACGCCACATGGTTCAGTCCGGCACGGGGCTGGGGCAGTTGCAGCAAAAACAAGTTGTGATGCCCGCCCTCCGGTGCGCAGCGCAAGAAATGGCCGCGCTCGGGGTAGCGGTCTGACAGCACAAACCCGAGGCATTGCTCATAAAACGCACTGGTGGCGGCCAGATCGGTCACAAAAAACACCACATGCCCGACTTCAATCGGGGTGGCGCGTTCGTAAGCGGGACTGGGCTGGTTGATACGCGCCTGATGTCCCCAGGTGTTGGCCTGTGCGCATGCCAGTTCAAGCGGGCGCTTTTGCGTGACTTGCACGCGCACGGCCAAGCCATTGGGGTCGGTGCAGCCGATGCGCTGCGCGGTCTCGCAGTAACCCGGCTGCTTTTGAAGCGTGCCGCGCAGCTGCTCCAGCTCAGCCACACTGCCCACGCCCCAGACCACTTCGCGCAAGGTCGGGTCAGGCTCTAAGCCCTTGGGCAGCCCAGCGGTGTCCGAATGCGCCACGACGACACGGCAGCCGTTTAAGCACGCAAACGTCAGCTGCTGCGCCGACTCGCTGTGCAGCGTCAAGCCCCAGTCTAAAAAGAATTGGCGGCACTTGCCCAGATCGGCTGCGCCGAATGTGATCTCCTCAATACCCAAAATTCGCATACTGCTCGCCTTCAGTGGTCGCTTGCCGTTGGTTGCCAGATCGTCCATTGGTCGCGAAATAAGTGTTTCATTAGAGAAACAACGTTTCCGACTTGAATCGGTTCAGATTATTACCAGCGGATTTCGCGCTGTCAAGTTATCGGTTATGCCTAGCTGACCCCGGCTTGCTGTTGCATCTTTGCCACAAAAAAATGGGTTTTTCGCCATTTTGGACGATTGACGCGCTAATTCCTTTGCAAAACGGAGGCTTGTCATTTCTAATAGCCCCAGCTTCCGTTTTTTGGGAAGTCAGTTTGGCGAGAAATCAGTTTCGATTTCCGTTTATTTTTTAAATTTTGGAGTAATTTCTTATGAAAAAAACCCTCATTGCTATCGCCGCTCTGGCTGCAACTGGTGCCTTTGCTCAATCTACCGTGACCATTGACGGCGTGGTTGACGCAGGCTATGTGTCTTACAACTACAAAGGTAACGGCGTTACCGGCGTTGACCGTAACTTGACCAGCACATCAGGCCTGAACTTCCGCGTGGCGACTGACCTTGGCGGCGGTTTGAAAGCTGCATGGCGTTCAGAAACCAATTTCGTTACTACCAGCAATGGCGCGAACCAAGGTACAGTGGGTAACGTTGCTACGCTCGGTACCAACAACGGTACAGCTTCTACGTTCATGAATGGCGAGCAAGTGCTCAGCTTGGCTGGCGGCTTCGGTACGGTCAAATTGGGTGCGGTTAACAATGCTGCCTTGTTTGCTCACTTGACATCGCAACCATTCGGAACCGCTATCGGTTCTGGTTTTGGTGCTACCAGCGGTTCTTTCGCAACAGCTAACGTTCGTTTGGACAACTCGTTGCAATATGTGTCGCCAAAATTCGCAGGTGGCTTTAGCATTGGTATGCTGACACGCAAACAACAAGCTGTTAACGGAACCAACACCAACTTCAATGCAACCTTGGGCGCACAAGCGCAATCCCAAGCTTTGGATTGGAATTTGGACTACAACGCAGGCCCAATCAACGCTTCTTTGGTTCGCTCGACCAACGATGCTAGCAACAATGCTGTAGCAGCTGGTGCTGTTAGCGCTATTCCTGCAACAGCAGGCAAAGGCGTTTACACAGCTTTGGTTGGTAACTATGCATTTGCCAATGGCGCGACTGTCTATGGTGGCTACCAACTCAACAAGGTTGCACCATTTGCGGCTGCTAACACAACTGATCGCCAAACTTTGACATTGGGTGTTAAGTACGTGACAGGTGTGAACACGTTCATGGGAAGCTACCAACGTGCTTCTAACAATCTGCAAACTCAATTGCCAGGCGCATCGAACCTGATCGGCCTTGGTTACGAGTACGCATTGTCGAAAACGACTGCTTTGACAGCTCGTTACGAGCGTATTGGTGATGCAGCTAATTTGGTTGCTATTACACCATTTGCTGCAAACCCAGCAACTGCTTCTGACCGCACACGTATGGGTGTTGGTCTGCGCATGGCGTTCTAATCCACTGCGAGAGTTATCTCTCGCGTTTGGGTAAAAGCAAAAGCTTAAAAACCGCTCCAAGAGCAATCTTGGGGCGGTTTTTTTATGGCTTTTCTGTTTTTGTATGCGTGAGAGAAGGCCTGCCTCGGTAGAATTGACGCTTTCTTTTTTACTCTATCGTTAGGACTTTTATGGCTCTTGTCTCTATGCGTCAACTGCTCGATCATGCTGCCGAGCACCAATATGGCATTCCTGCATTTAACGTCAATAATTTAGAGCAAGTCCAAGCTGTGATGGCAGCCGCCGATGAGGTGGGTGCCCCCGTTATTTTGCAAGCCAGCGCCGGTGCACGCAAATACGCGGGCGAGGCCTTTATCAAACATCTCATTCAAGCGGCGGTCGAGCAATATCCTCACATTCCGCTGGTGATGCACCAAGACCACGGACAAAGCCCCGGCGTGTGCCAAGGGGCGATTGACCTTGGCTTTAGCTCGGTGATGATGGACGGCAGCCTAGAGGCCGATGGCAAGACGATTGCCAGCTACGACTACAACGTTGAAGTGACCAAGAAGGTCGTGGACATGGCGCATCGCCTAGGCGTGACCGTGGAGGGCGAATTGGGCTGTCTTGGGTCGTTAGAGACCATGAAGGGCGACAAAGAAGATGGTCACGGAACCGATGCCACCATGACGCGCGAGCAATTGCTGACCGATCCTGAACAAGCCGCCGATTTTGTCAAACGCACGCAGCTCGATGCGCTGGCTATCGCGATTGGCACCAGCCACGGCGCGTACAAATTTACCCGCAAGCCCACGGGTGACATTTTGGCTATCGACCGCATCATGGCGATCAACCAACGCATTCCCAATACGCACCTTGTCATGCACGGCTCGTCCAGCGTACCGCAAGAGCTGCTCGCCAAAATTCGTCAGTATGGCGGCAACATGAAGGAGACCTATGGCGTACCCGTAGAAGAAATCCAAAAAGCAATCAAGTTTGGTGTGCGAAAAATCAATATCGACACGGACATCCGCCTCGCCATGACGGCGGCGGTGCGCGAGTTCATGCATCAAAACCCAGAAAAATTTGATGCACGCGAGTGGCTCAAACCCGCACGTGAGGCGGCCAAAGCGATCTGCAAGCAGCGCTACCTCGAGTTCGGCTGCGAAGGTCAGGCTATCAAAATCAAAGCCGAATCACTCACGACCATTGCTGCCAAGTACGCGACGGGCGCACTGGCGCAAGTGGTGCACTAAACGGCACTGCGACGCATGCGTTTATCAAGCCTACCCTTGCACTCGCGCGGCAAAGTGCGCGATAACTACGCCGTAGGCGCTGACCGATTGCTGATGGTGGCATCTGATCGCATCAGCGCATTCGATGTCGTCATGACCGAGCCGATTCCCGGTAAGGGCAAGTTGCTTACGCAAATGGCGCTATTTTGGTTTGAGCAACTCAAGGATATTTGCCCTCATCATCTCGTTGTGAACCAGCCGCAAGGTGCTGCTGCGGGTGAAGTCATGGATGGGGTTGCGGGTGAGGACTCGCTCGCACATTTAACCCCGGCGGAGCGGGAGTTTGCAGTCGGGCGCTCCATGTTGGTCAAGCGCCTTGAGCCCTTGCCGATTGAGGCTGTGGTGCGCGGTTATTTGGTGGGGTCGGGCTGGAGCGAATACCAACAAAGTCAATCGGTCTGCGGCTTGCGGCTGGATGCTGGTCTGCGCAATGGTCAAAAACTCCCTGCGCCCATCTTCACGCCTGCGGCCAAAGCGGCGATGGGCGAGCACGACGAAAACATTCGTTTTAGCCAAGTCATTGCCACCATCGGTGAGTCGCTAGCGGGCCAGATGCGGGATGTGTCGATCAAACTCTACGAGGCGGCCAGTCGCATTGCGCTTGCCAAAGGCATCATCATTGCCGACACCAAATTTGAGTTTGGTTTGGATGAGCACGGCACGCTCACGCTCATGGACGAAGTGCTCACACCCGACAGCTCGCGCTTTTGGCCCGCCAGCAGCTACGCGGCGGCGTTCGCAGCAGGCAGCAACCCACCCAGTTACGACAAACAATTTCTGCGCGATTGGCTCGAAGGCCAAGTAGCGCAAGGCTTGTGGAACAAAACGGCTCCAGCGCCCGCACTGCCAGCAGACGTGATTGCTGCAACCGCAGCCAAATACCAAGAGGCGCTGGACGCGCTCACAACATGACACACACAGCATCTGGCCCAGCATCCCCCGAGGCCGCCTTGGCAAGTCAAGCGGCAACGCCCATCCAAATCGGCATCGTGATGGGTTCCAAAAGCGACTGGACGACGATGCAAGCTGCCGCCGCCATCTTGCAGGAGTTTGGCGTTGGTTTTGAGGCCCAAGTGGTCTCTGCACACCGCATGCCAGATGCTATGTTTGCTTACGCAGAGAGTGCCGTGCCGCGTGGCTTAGCGGCCATCATCGCAGGTGCGGGTGGTGCTGCGCACTTGCCCGGTATGCTGGCAGCGAAGACGCTGGTGCCGGTGCTGGGCGTGCCGGTTGCTTCCAAATATTTGAGCGGACAAGACTCGCTCTACAGCATCGTGCAAATGCCTAGGGGCATCCCCGTTGCCACCTTCGCGATTGGCGAGGCGGGCGCGGCCAATGCGGCTTTGTTTGCGGTGGCGATGCTGGCGCGAACAGATGCGGCGCTGGCTAAACAATTGCAGCGTTTTCGCGCTGCCCAGACTCAGCTGGCCACGGAGAGCGTGTGTGAGTGAGGCAAGCACCGAGCAGTTGCTCACGGCGTGTCGTGAAAAGACGCTGGGCATCTTGGGCGGCGGACAACTGGGGCGCATGTTTGTGCAAGCCGCGCAGGCGATGGGGTTTCAGACGGTGGTGCTATGCGCCGATCAAAACGAGCCTGCGGCGCAGATCAGCGACGCGGTGATGTGTGCCAGCTACCTTGATCACAAGGCCTTAGCGCAATTGGCGGCTTGCTGCCTGTGCGTGACCACCGAGTTTGAAAACGTCCCCGCCGATAGTCTGGCGTTTTTGGCCGATCCGGCGCGGCACGTTCGCGTGACACCCAGCGCGCAGGCGGTGCGCATTGCGCAAGACCGAACGCTCGAAAAAGCACATATCAAGGCCAGCGGCATACCGACTGCGCCGTACCGCGTGATGGACTCACAAGCCGCGCTGGAGCAGGCTTTGGCGGGCGAGCATCGGTTGGCGGATGATTTTTATCCTGCCATTTTGAAGACCTCGCGCATGGGGTATGACGGCAAAGGGCAAATCACGGTACAAAACGCTGCGCAGCTCGCGGCGGCGTGGGCGCAGCTTGCGCACGTGAGCTGCGTGCTAGAGCGGCGCTTGCCCTTGGCGGCAGAGTGCTCGGTGCTGCTGGCAAGACAAGTGGAGCCAAGCGGCCAAGAGCGCGTTATTTGTTGGCCCGTTCAGCACAACGTGCACGTGGATGGCATTTTGGCGACCACCCACGTGGCGCAGCAGGGCACTGCCTTGCAGCCCTTGCTGGATCAGGCTTTGACCGAGGCCGCCCAAACCATTGCCCGCACGCTGAACTACGAGGGCGTTTTGTGCGTTGAATTTTTCATACTGACCGATGGTTCGTGGGTGGTCAACGAGATCGCACCGCGTCCCCACAACAGCGGTCACGTCACTATGGACGGCAGCACGCTGTCGCAGTTTGAAGCGCAGGTGCGCGTGGCAGCTGGTTTGCCGCTAGCGATGCCGCGCCAACACTCCAGTGTGGTGATGGTCAATCTACTGGGTGACGTTTGGTTTGACCGTGCGCAAAGCCAGCAGCCGCGCGAGCCCGATTGGGCGCGTGTGCTGGCGCTGGGCACGGCGCAGGTGGGTGTGCATCTGCACTTGTACGGCAAGCACGAAGCGCGGCGTGGCCGCAAGATGGGGCACATCAATATCACCGCAACGACGCAGGAGCAGGCATGGCAGACAGCGCAGTCCATCCAGCAGCTCTTGCAATAAGCGCGGGCGAGCCGGTAGCCTTTCCCACCGAGACGGTGTATGGGCTAGGTGCCAATGCGTCAAGCGATGCGGCGGTTGCCACCATCTTTGCGCTCAAGGGCCGGCCGAGCGACCACCCGCTGATCGTTCACCTGGCCAATCCCAGCGAAGTGGCGCATTTCGCCAGCGCAGTGCCAGCGTTTGCCCAGCAACTCATTGCCACTTTTTGGCCAGGCCCCTTAACGGTGATCTTGCCGCGCCGCCCTGGTGTGGCCAGCGCCGCCGCTGGTGGGCAAGACTCCATCGGGCTGCGCTGCCCGGCGCACCCTGTGGCGCTGTCGCTGCTGCGTGAGTGCCAAACCATGGGCGTGCGAGGCGTGGCTGCGCCCAGCGCCAATCGCTTTGGTCACATGAGCCCCACCACAGCAGCGCATGTTCGGGCAGAGTTTGGCGACGCGCTAAGGGTGCTGGATGGTGGCGAGTGCGAGGTGGGCATCGAGAGCGCCATCGTTGACTGCACACGCGGCGTACCCGTTTTGCTGCGCCCTGGCGTACTGACTCTCAAGCAGCTAGAGGCCGCCTGCGGGCAGCGGGTTTTTTTGCCGCATGAACCACTGCTCAACTCGCAGCTCCAAGAGGCGGTTGACAGTGCCCGCACAAGTGCTCCAAACGATGCTCCTAGAGCCTCTGGAACGCTCATTTCTCACTATGCACCTCGCGCTAGGCTAAGACTGGTAAGCCCTAGCGAAGCTCTTGCCCTGCAAGCCTTGCAAGATAAGGCTTACAGGAAGGTGTATGTTTTACCAAGCTCTGCTGCGCAAGCGGCGCATGAGTTGTTTGCTAGGCTGCGCCAACTCGATCAGCCCGGCGTGCAAGAAATTGTGGTGAGCGAGCCGCCCGCAGGTCAAGACTGGGATGGTGTGCGCGATAGGCTCACCAGAGCCGCAGCCTGATCGCCGCGCTGGTATCCGGTAAGATCACTCCTTGATTTGGAGAACCTCTCGCATGATTTTTAAACCTCTATCCCACGCCTCGCGTCTTGTGCTTGCAGCTGCCATCGCTTTGGTGAGCGGACTGCTTGCCTCGTGTGGCTCTAGCTCTATCAATGACCCATTTAAGCCCACCCGCGTCGTGGTGTTTGGTGACTCGTATAGCTTGATCTCTAGCACCGCCGCTTATACCGTCAACGACGGCAGCACCAACAACTGGGCGAGTCAAATTGCCGCCAATTACGGGGTGGTCACCATTGTGGGCAAGGCTGCTGCTAATGCCTTGGTATCGGATGTGCAGGCGCAAGTCGATGCCTTTGGCTCGGCTTATCAAACGGGCGATTTGGTGGTGGTGAGCGCCGGGTATCGCGACATCATCAACGACGCGGTAAGCGGCACCAATACCGCAGCTGCCAAGGGCGCAGCCTTTGCCAGCGTGATTCGCAGCATCGTGGCTCATGGTGCCAAGCACGTGGTGGTGGCGAATCTGTACGATCTTGCGAGGTCTCCTGCCGCAGGAGCCAGTGTTTTACCAGCACTGGCGACGCCCGTGACCTTGCCTAGTGGCGGATCGGGCAGCCGCGTTCGTGCGTTCAATGATGCACTCAAAAGCAGCCTAGGCGATACATCGCAAACTAGCGTGGGTGACTATGTGCGTTTGGTGGATTTGGAGTACTACTTCAACTTGGTGGGCACATCGCCCACGACGTATTCATTTGTGGATGTCACGACCGTGACGTGCACAGGCGCTGCGGTGGTGGATGCCACCAACGGGTTGGGCTTGGGTACGGGTCAGGTCAACTCCAGCTTGTGTACGGCCGCGCAGGCAACCGCTGGCACGTCAACCCAATACAGCTCACCTCCCTACAACAACTACGTGTTTGCCGATAGCGTGTACCCAACGCCAGCCTTTCATCGCGCATGGGGTACGTACGCTTATAGCCAGTTGATTGCTCGCTGGTAGTTTTATTGCCGCGCCGTCCAGTCCACCAGCGCGTCCATCATGGCGCGTGCACCGGCCAGTACTGCCGTATCGCTTGAGTTAACAATGGCCACCAGCACGTAGCGCGTGCCTTCTTTGCCGGGAGATGCCGCGTCCACATAACCCGCGCGTGCAACGACACTGCTCAAGCTGCCTGTTTTTAGATGCGCCGCGCCTGCGGTGGCTTGGCTGCGGCGTAGCGTGCCATCAACGCCCGTCTGCGGCAGCGAGGCGATGAGCTCCGGGGCGTAAGGTGCCGCGTAGGCGCTTTGCAGCATCCGCGCAAGGCTTTGCGCCGTGATGCGCTCTTGGCGTGAAAGCCCCGATCCGTTGTCGATGATCAGCGCATCAGCGCTTGCGCCGTAGCGCTGCTTCCACCAAGCCAATAGAGCGCTGCGCGAAGCCACCAAGCTGGCAGCTTTGCCGCCCGGCTGCGCTAGGCTGAGGCTTAAAAATACCTGCTGTGCCATCACGTTATTGCTAAATTTATTGATGTCGCGCAGCACCTCGGCCAGTGTGGCGGAAGGCACAGAAAAAGCGGGCCTGGCTTCGGGGCTTAGCGCACCATCGCGCACCGTGCCACTGATGCGTCCACCCATGCTCTCCCATAGCCCGCGTATCGCTAGGGCGCTAAACGCAACCGGATCGGCATAGGCAATGGGCCACGTGCGCTCGCCGCAGCTTGCCGGGTAGCGTCCTAAAAATCGAATGCGTTTGGCGTCACCCAAGTCGGCCTTAAGACTCGTGCGGTAGTCGCCGCAATCGGCGTTGGATAAAGGGACGCGCGGCGGTAGCTGCACGCCGTACAGCGGTGGATCGTAGTGCACGGTGGCAACCGAGCCCATGGGGGTAAACGTCATCACCAGCGATTTGAAGTTAATCAGCAAGGCATCGGGGCTGGCGTTGTAGGGGCGGGTGGGTTCACCATCGAACTGGGCAGGGTTTTTGTCGGCAAGGTCAAAGGCAGATCGATCCAGCACAATGTCCCCGTCGATGGTGTGAATGCCAAGGCTGCGCACGCGCTGGAGCAGTAGCCATAGCCGCTCGACCACCAGCTTGGGGTCGCCGCCGCCCTTGATGAATAGACGGCCACGGAGCGTGCCGTTGTCAATCGTGCCATCGGTCAACACCTGTGTCTGCCACGTGTAGGCGGGGCCCAGCAGATCAAGCGCGGCAACGCTGGTGACCAGCTTCATGACCGATGCGGGATTCATCAACGCGGACGCGCGGTGCGTGAGCAGGGGGCGCACGCTGCTCGGGTTGGCCTCAATGGCGTAGAGCGAAATGGCCTCGCGCGGAATACGGGCGCGGACGAGGAGCGCGTCAATCTCTGGCGGCAAGCTTTGCGCGTGAAGGGCTGGAGCAGCCAAACAAAGGGCGAGGCCCAGCGTGGGCAGCAGCTTGGATAATGAGGGCATGACAAATTCTAGTTCGCCCAAAAAATGGGATGTTGTGGGTCTCGTTGCTGCTGCCGTGACGATACTTGTGTGGACATCGTTTATCGTCTTTGCCAGAGCCTCGGCCAAGCTGACGTTGACCCCGCTGGATATTGTGTTTGCGCGGATGCTCGGCGCAGCGCTTATTTTGGTGCCTTGGGGTTACTGGTTGGTTTGGCAAATGAAAAAATCGCGCCGTGCGCAGGGGCAGACGCATGACCCTCAGCCGTATAGCTTGCTGGGGCTATCGCCCTTGCCGCTGAAGACAACCGTGGTGCTGGGCTTTTTTGGCGGCCTTGCGTATGCGCCACTGGCCTATACCGGATTTTTCTTTGCTCCTGCGGCGCATGGCGCGGTGCTCATGCCCGGAACGCTGCCACTATCGACGGCCTTGGTCGCTGCGGTGATATTGGGCGAGCGCTTCACGCGCGCCCGTGCGCTGGGCTTGGTGCTAATCGCCTGTGGTGGTTTGATGGTGGGCGGCGCTTCGCTGCTCAAGGCGTTTGATGGCGGGGACGTGTGGGTGGGCGACTTGTTCTTTGTTTCGGCCTCTAGCACGTGGGCGGTGTATTCGGTGCTGGCACGTCAATACAAGGTCGATGCGGTGCGGGCCACGATTGCCATCATCGTTTTTGCCGCCATGATTTATCTGCCCATCTATGGCGGCTTGGTTGTCGCAAACGCATTGCCCGAGCGCCTGCACAGCCATTTAGCGGATGCCCCCCTGCGTGAGATCGTGCTGCAAATGTTCATGCAAGGCGTGGGCTCGGTGGTGATCTCGGGCATCAGCTTTACCATGATGCTCAAGCATTTTGGCCCCGTGCGCTCGACCATGCTGACGGCCTTGGTGCCTTCTTTGGCATCGTTGTCTGCGGTCATTTTGCTCGGTGAACCACTTTATTGGAACTTGGTCGCGGGACTGCTGTTGGCGCTGGCCGGTGTCGTCATTGGCGTGCTAAGCGCCAGCGCAGGGACAACCATGGGCAAGCTAGGGACGCGATGAGCATGAAGTTACTCGCCTTTGACACCAGTACCGAGGTGATGAGCATTGCTGTGCAAAACGGCAGCAGCGTGCTGGCGTACAACGGAGCCGGTGCGGCGCAGGCATCGGCCAGGCTCATTCCAGAAATTCAAATTCTGATGCGCCAAGCGGACCTGTCATTCAAAGAGCTAGATGCGATCGCCTTTGGTGCGGGCCCCGGCGCTTTTACCGGACTTCGCGCCGCGTGCGCTGTGGCGCAGGGCTTAGGTTTTGCGGCGGATGTGCGGCTCGCGCCCATCAACACGCTGCACGCCATCGCGCTACAAATGCACCAAAGCACGGGACAGTCGCAAGTCATGGCGGCCTTGGATGCCCGCATGGGCGAGGTGTATTGGCAATCCTTTGATTTCTCGCAAGCCCCGCTGGGCGTGCCTTTGCAAGGCATGGAGCCTAGGCTCTCCCGTGCCGATACAAGGGTCGATGGAGCACCTTTTTCGCTTGGCACCTTGCCGCAAGCCCAATCCCTGCTTGCCTTAGCGGTTGACATGGTCTGCAAGCGCCAGTTGGTAAGGCCTAGCGAGGCTCTGCCTATTTATGTGCGCAACAAAGTGGCTCAAACCACGGTGGAGCGAGAAGCTGCCAAGCAGGCGGATAGCAGCACGTCCGCAAAGGCGCAAAGCCTGTGAATCCGCCCCCAACGCTGTTACTCCAGCGCGAAGCGGTCGATGCGGCCAGCGGCGCTGTCGCCACTGTCGCCCAGTGCGAGCTGATGTGCGGGGTGGACGAGGCGGACATTTTGCACATTGAGACGCAGCCAAGCCATCGGCGACGCGGCTTAGCGCGTAGCTTGCTGAAAGAGGTCTTCGCGTGGTGCGCAGACCATGATCGCAGCGCCGTGTGGCTAGAGGTTCGCGCGAGCAACGCAGCTGCCATCGCGCTATACGAGCAAATGGGCTTTGTGCACGTCAGCACACGTTCGTGTTATTACTCAGACGGCGAAGACGCGCTTGTGATGAAATACAGCCTATGACCACGCCATTTGTCCTTGACTCACGCCAACGCGCCATGCTGCTAGAGATGGGCGTGCGCGTGTGGCTGCCCAGCGCGACGGTGGATGTCCGCGCCGCGCCGCTAGCCCCAGCGCATGCGTCCTTGGCGCATGCGTCGCCCCAGAAGCTCGCTCACGCAACCGAACAAGCGGAGCAGGCGGGTGCCTCACGGCTTAAGGCGAGCGCTACGAGTACCCCTTTGAGCACCCCCGTTCGGCGCGAACCACCGCTGCGTTTGCCGGTGCTCAGTCGTCCGCCTGAGTCGGCGCTGGGCGCACCCGTGCGCTACGTCATTGGTAACTTGCCCGCCCATGCGCAAGCGTTTGATTACATCTTGCTGGGCGAACCGTGCACGGGGGACGCAGAAAAATTACTGACCAACATCATCAAAGCACTGGGCGGAAATTGCTTTATTGCCCACATGGTGGTGGCTGAGGACGACGATACCCCGCTGCTTCAGCAGCTGGGGCAACTGTCGGCGCAAGCGATGGTGCTGCTGGGGCCCCACAGTGCCAAAGCCTTGCTGGGTGAGGCTTCGCACAGCACACCCTTTGGCAAGCTGCGTGGACAGGTGCACCGCATAGATGGCTTGGCTGCCAAGCTGGTTGTGACGTATCACCCCTTGCAATTGCTTAGGCAGCCGCTGGCTAAAGCTCAGGCGTGGCTTGACCTCAGACAAGTTTTTTTACCTGCTGTGTAGGCATAATCCCGCTTTCCTGACATTTGGCTGACCTCTCTCTTTCACTTGGAGTTTTTCTATGCGTATTGGCGTTCCTTTTGAGACTACCCCCCGCGAAACCCGCGTGGCGGTCACTCCCGAAACCGCAAAAAAACTGATTGCGCAAGGCCATCAGCTGTTGGTGCAAGCGGGTGCAGGCCTAGCGGCCAGTTGTACCGATGCGGCGTACGAGTCCGTGGGTGCCACCATCACGGATGCGGCCACCGCCCTAGGCTGCGAATTGGTGCTCAAAGTGCGCAGCCCCAGCGCGAGCGAACTGGCCTTCATGGGTAGCGGTCAAACGCTGATTGGCATGCTCAACCCATTTGATAAAGAAGGGCTGGAAGCCTTGCGGGCGAAGGGCTTGACCGCCTACGCGCTAGAGGCCGCTCCGCGCACCACGCGCGCGCAAAGCATGGACGTGCTATCCAGTCAAGCCAACATCGCGGGCTACAAAGCGGTCATGATGGCGGCCAATAGCTACCAGCGCCTCATGCCCATGTTGATGACGGCGGCAGGCACCATCAAAGCGGCGCGAGTTGTGATTCTGGGCGTGGGCGTGGCGGGTCTGCAAGCGATTGCAACGGCCAAGCGCCTAGGCGCGGTGATTGAAGCCTCCGATGTGCGCCCCAGTGTGAAAGAGCAAATCGAATCTTTGGGTGGCAAATTTATTGACGTGCCTTTTGAAACCGACGAGGAGCGCGAAGCCGCGCAAGGCGTGGGCGGTTACGCCAAACCCATGCCGCCCAGCTGGCTGGCACGCCAAGCGGTTGAAGTGGCCAAGCGCGTGGCCAATGCCGATATCGTGATCTCCACAGCGCTTATTCCGGGACGCGCCGCGCCCACCTTGATTACCGAAGAGATGGTCACGTCCATGAAGGCCGGCAGCGTGATTGTGGATATGGCGGCAGGCAAAGGAGCCAATGGCGTGGGCGGCAATTGCCCGCTCACAGAAACAGATCAAACGGTGGTTAAACACGGCGTGACCTTGATTGGAGAGAGCAACATCCCGGCGCTTGTGGCGGCGGATTCGTCCGCCTTGTACGCGCGTAACGTGCTTGATTTTTTAAAACTCATCATCAGCAAAGAAGGGCTACTCGTATGCCCAGCCGATGACGACATCGTGCAGGCTTGCTGGATGACGAAGTGAGAAATTGCTGCATGGGCGCATCTGCAATAGGCTCA
Source organism: uncultured Burkholderiaceae bacterium (assembly GCA_964485285.1). Lineage (GTDB taxonomy): Bacteria > Pseudomonadota > Gammaproteobacteria > Burkholderiales > Burkholderiaceae_C > JASGCK01. The sequence goes on from CAZAIW010000002.1 coordinate 28,748, forward strand.
GTTGTGACGCTGGTATTTTTATATTCTGACGTGAGTAAGCTGACTGAAATTAAGCAGCGACTCACGACTCTTTTATCTTCATAAGGACTCATTAAATGGAAGCAGTCTCCCCCACCATCCTCAATCTCATTATTTTTGTGCTGGCCATCTACGTGGGTTACCACGTGGTATGGACGGTCACGCCTGCGCTGCACACGCCGCTCATGGCGGTGACCAACGCCATCTCGGCCATCGTCATCGTCGGGGCTATGCTGGCTGCGGCTTTGACCGAAACAACGCTTGGCAAAACCATGGGTGTGCTGGCCGTGGCGCTGGCCGCCGTTAACGTGTTTGGTGGATTTTTAGTGACACGCCGGATGCTAGAGATGTTTAAGAAAAAAGAACGTAAAGCCGTGCCAACAGGAGACAAAGCATGAGCATGAATTTAGTCACACTTTTATACCTCGTTGCTTCGGTTTGCTTTATCCAAGCGCTTAAAGGGCTGTCGCATCCCACTACGTCGATTCGAGGCAATGCGTTTGGCATGGCGGGCATGTTGATTGCCACGCTCACCACGGTGGCCTTGATTTTTGAACTGTCCAAAGGCTCGGTGACGGGTTTGTCGTGGGTGCTCCTTGGCTTGCTGCTGGGCGGAACCGCAGGTGCCATCATGGCCAAGCGCGTTGAGATGACCAAGATGCCTGAGCTGGTTGCCTTTATGCACAGCATGATCGGCTTGGCGGCGGTGTTTATCGCCATCGCTGCTGCGGTTGAACCTTATGCCTTTGCGATTGCTGCTAAAGGCGCTGCTATCCCTGTTGGTAATCGCCTAGAGCTGGCGCTTGGCGCGGTGATTGGTGCTATTACGTTTAGCGGCTCGGTCATTGCGTTTGGCAAGCTGTCGGGCAAGTACAAATTTCGTTTGTTCCAAGGTGCTCCCGTCACATTTGCAGGACAGCACAAACTCAACTTGGTGCTGGGCTTGGTGATGGCCGCTGCCATTGCGGCGTACACCTTGACGCAGTCCAGCGAAGCGTTTTACGGCGCATTGGCGCTGGCGTTTGTGATGGGTGTGCTCATCATCATCCCGATTGGCGGTGCGGATATGCCCGTGGTGGTGTCCATGCTCAACAGCTATTCGGGCTGGGCAGCGGCGGGCATTGGCTTTAGCTTGAACAATTCCATGCTCATCATTGCGGGTTCGCTGGTGGGCTCCAGCGGCGCAATTTTGTCCTACATCATGTGCAAAGCCATGAACCGCTCGTTCTTTAACGTGATTCTCGGCGGCTTTGGTGGCGAGGCCACAGTCAGCGCGGCCGGTGGTGCGGTGCAGCGCAATGTGAAGTCGGGCAGCGCCGACGATGCCGCCTTTGTGCTCTCCAACGCCGAGACCGTGGTTATTGTGCCGGGCTACGGCCTTGCGGTCGCACGTGCACAGCACGCCGTGAAAGAGCTGGCGGCCAAGCTAACGGCCAAAGGCATCACCGTTAAGTACGCCATTCACCCTGTGGCAGGCCGTATGCCTGGACACATGAATGTGCTGCTGGCCGAGGCCGAAGTGCCTTACGACCAAGTACACGAAATGGAAGACATCAATGGCGAGTTTGGTCAAACCGATGTAGCGATTATTTTGGGCGCTAACGACGTGGTCAACCCAGCTGCGCTGACCAAAGGATCACCCATTTACGGCATGCCCATTTTGGAGGCCTACAAAGCCAAGACCGTGATCGTCAATAAGCGCTCAATGGCGGCGGGCTACGCAGGACTTGATAACGAACTCTTCTACATGGACAAAACCATGATGGTTTTTGGTGACGCGAAAAAAGTCATCGAGGAGATGGTCAAGGCGGTGGAGTGATGGCAGCAACTTATACATGTGTCTTGATACACAAAGGGCGCGAAAAAGATTACTACGATTTTTGGAAACGAAGCGTAGATAAAAATGATAAAGGTGAGTTGCTAGACACTCAATTAGTTGGTTTTACCGAAATCATAGATGCAAAAAATAGCCAAGAAGCCTTGCGCCTAATTCAGCAAAAACATCCAACCCTTACGCTCGATCGCGAGAGTATCACCAAGTTATAGCGGAACCCTTTGTGACAGCCTAGCGGATTTCTTGATGGGGGCTTGAGGCTTTTTAAATTGCTTGTTAAATCGAGAGATCACTTTGAGCAACCTTTTTGCGTTTACAGGATTGCCGAGTAAATAGCTGGTCGTATCTTGTTTCACAGTACCCCTTTGTTAAGCATTCGCCCGAATCCGCGTGACAAGCGCCGAGGTGGAGTAGCCATCGACAAACGAGAGGGCGAGTGCCTTACCGCCATACGACTCGGCGAGCCTGGCTTCGGCCAGTTTGCTCATGTCGTAATCCCCGCCCTTGACGATGATGTCGGGACGTAGCTCGTTCACGATCTCAAGCGGCGTGTCTTCATCAAACGTTGTGACAAGGCTGACCGACTCCAGCGCCGCGATTACGTGGGCGCGGTCTTGTGCGGTGTTGAGTGGGCGGTCAGGCCCTTTGCCTAGGCGCTTGGCGGAGGCATCGGTGTTCAAAGCCACAACCAGCGAGCCTCCTAGGGCACGTGCCGCTGCAAGGTAGGTGACATGGCCTTTGTGGAGCACATCGAACACGCCATTGGTAAAAATGACCGGCCTAGGCAGGGCCGCGATGGCGGCTTTGGCCGCTTCGCGTGGAACGATTTTGTCTTGAAAACTCATGTCAGTTTAGGTGTGATCTCTTTTCTAAAACGGTTGAGTTCTTGCACGGTGTTAAAGCTGCGCTCCATCAGCAGGCTCATGTTGTGCAAGATGCGCTCGATCACTTTGTTTTCCCATACCGCATCAAAATTGATTTGCTTGTCCAGCCAGTGCTCTAGCCACTCGGGATTGGGCAGGCGGCTTTGGATGGTGTCACGCGGGAACAGCGCTTTGTTGACGTGCAAGTTGGTGGGATGCAGCGCCTGCGCCGTGCGGCGAGCCGAAGCCATCAGCACGCCAACTTTGGCGAAGGCGGCTTTGGCTTCTGCGCCAAACTGGGTGATGGCTCGTTTCATGTAGCGCAGGTACGCGCCGCCGTGCCGCGCTTCGTCTTGCGCCAGTGTGGTGTAGATGTGCTTGATCACGGGTTCGGTGTGCCATTCAGCGGCGCGGCGGTACCAGTGGTTGAGTCGGATTTCACCGCAAAAATGCAGCATTAAAGTCTCTAGCGCAGGGGCGGGTTCAAACTCAAAGCGCACGTCGTGCAACTCTTGCTCGGTGGGCACAAGGTCCGGGCGGAAGCGGCGCAGGTATTCCATTAAAACCAACGAGTGTTTTTGTTCTTCAAAAAACCAAATCGACATAAAAGCGGAGAAGTCGCTGTCGCCCTTGTTGTCGCGCAAAAACATTTCGGTTGCAGGCAGGGCAGACCATTCGGTAATGGCGTTCATCCGTATGGTTTGCGCTTGTTCCTCGGTGAGTGCCGTCGCATCAAAGGATGCCCAAGGGATGTCTTTGTCCATGTCCCAGCGGACCGATTCGAGCTGTTTGAAGAGTTCTGGGTAAAGCATAATTTAGCCTTTTAAAGATGATTTAACTGATTTTAGCTGCAAATAAATGAAATAAATCGAAAATACAACGCCAAACCCCGCCGTCATGTATTGCCACACCAAGGCCGCAGGGTAGCCTGTGTCGATGGTAAAAAGTCCGGCGCTGGCCAGCAGCAAAGTCGCCGCTTGGACGTAGGCGTAAGCCTTTGTTTGCGTCCAAGTGCGCTGGTGGGCAAGCAGTGCGAGCTGCCAACCCGCCCAGCCGCACAGGCTGCCCAGCACCGCGCCGCCCAGCACATCCAGTGGCCAATGAGCCCCCACCGCAATGCGCGAGAGTGCTACCAAGCTTGCCAGCAGCATGGGCGCGAGCAAACGCCAGCTGCGCAGTTGCAGCCCGAGCACCAACAAGGTGGCTGTGGCAAACGCTCCCAGCGTGTGACCGGAGGGAAAGCTCACCACATCCAAGCGATGACCAATCAGGTGAAACTGATCGGCCATGAGCACACTCGCAGGTCGCGCCATTTGCAGCGACTCTTTGATGGCGACACTCACGATGCCGCCCACGATGCTGGCGCAAAAAAGCGCCGAGATCGTTTGACGCCCACGCGCGTTCAGCAGCAGTGGCGTAAAGAGCGCAAAGATCACGCTGGTGTGCGCGGTGATGGTCAGGCTAGACCACAGCCAATCGGGCAGCGCCGCGCAGGCGTGGTTGAGCCACACAAAGAGCGATTGATTCCAAGCGATCGTCATGCGAAATTACGGCCTGCCGCACACATAAAAATCAAAGCGCGAGTGCTCGCCTTGGTAGCTGGCCTCTTCGCCGCTCAAGCGGCGGCACCCGACGGGATGAGGCTGTGGCGCTTGAGACCAGTCCACCCAGATGAAGGATTGGCCGTATTCGAGTTTGCCAAACCACATCTCGAACTGTTTGTTTTTCTCGTCCAGCGCCCACACCTTGGAGGGGCGTGCGTACCAAGCCAAGCGACTCGCCAGTGACCAGTTGGTCACGGCCAGCGCATCGGCGTGATGCGTCATTTGCACTTGTCGCGCCTTGGCAGCGCCAGCGCTCCAGTCATAAAAATCAGTGAATGGATTGCCCGGTGAGCCCAGCGGTTTGGCTCCAGTTGCCATGGCAAAGACCAAAAGAGCAAAAATAATGGCTTGCAAACCCATCAAGACGCTGACCAGCAGCCGACCGACTCTGCGTACCAAGGTTGATGGGTGATGCCACAGATGGTGCAAGCCTAAAGCCGCCGCTGGAAACAGCGCCACCCATGCGCCCGATGTCCAGTGCGGCAACGCCGCGCCCTTGGCAGAGATGAACACCATCGTGACAAGCCAAGGCAGGCCAAACGCCGCGCAGATTTTCCCAATCCCTGGCTCAGTGCTGGCCGAGTGAGCACGCTGCTTGGCATAAAAAGCGATAAGTCCTACTAAGGGCAACAAGCCGTAGGACATGAGTTGAATGAGGCTGTAAAGTCCAATGCGTTTGAAGTCCCAGCTATTGCCTTCTCCGCTGGCGTGGTTGAACTGATAGGCCAGTGATATCCAATCTTGCTGGGCATTCCACATCACAACCGGCAAAATCATGATGCCCGCAATAGCCGTTGCCAGCCATAAGCCACGCTGCCGAAAAAGCGGCCAGCCATATTGCGACAGCAAAACAATCGCCACACCTAAAGCTAAAAAAATCCCGGTGTATTTGGACAGCCCTGCCAGCCCCAGAGCGATGCCCAGCCACAACCAATCGGTCATGCGAGCCGAAGGGCGCGTCAGGCGATGTGTGAGCACCATCACCACCAGCGTCAGAGGAAACAACAGACTATCGGGCAACAACCCCAGCCCCAGCAGGTGATGCGTGAGGGACTGCAGCAGCAGCAGCAGTGCCCACTTCGAGTCACGCGCGAGCAGCCACGCCGTGAGCAACCACAGCGTGATCGGCACGATGCGCATCATCCAATCTGCGCCGCCCAGCCACACAAAGGGCATTTGTATCCAACCCACCAGTGGGGGATGGTCAAAATACGACAGCGCAGGATGCGCCGCATACAGTGCGTAATGTGCTTCGTCAACCGCCAGCTCAATGTGAAACGCCAGCCCGATATGAACGGCAAGGCACAGCACAAGCGCTAACCACAACCAGCGTGATGCGTGACGGGTGGGCGCGGGGGTCGGTTTGGGGTGAGGTATTTTTTTACGCATAGGTGTGCATGGACTGCCCGGCGGCATCGTCCAAATGCGGCAGTGTATTAAAAGTGAGCAGGACGCAGCGCTTAGGCGTGACGAGCAGCTCGCTCACCGCCGTGTTGCGCATACGCATGTTGAGCTCGATGCCGCTGACGTGATCCAGCCCTAGCACCTGTGCCACAGCGCTCGATAGTGGGCCGCCACTGGACGAGATCAAAGCAGACTTTGCGTCGGAAGCACGGATGTCGTCCAGCACCGCCATCACGCCCGCAGCAAACTGGGCGTAACTCGCCATGCCGGCGGGTTGGGACTCCCCGCGCATCCAAGCCGCAATGCCGCGCCGCAAGAGCGTGAAGTGCTGCTTGTAGCCGTCCGGTGAGCGCGGGGATTTGAGAGCAGCCAGTTGCTCGGGGCTGGCAATCGCGGCAATGACGGATTCGGAGTCATATTCATTGAGCGCTGGCCGCAAGGCCATATCTGGTAAGGCATGCAGGACATCCTTTCCCGCAGACCTTGCCGCGCTTGGCCTAGCGGATAGCCCCTCTTTTATTTTGGCAAAAGTTTGCGCGTGGCGGCGCAGCGTACCGGCATAAACGGCATCAAACGTCGTGCCGCGTGCGGCAAAGTACGCGCCCAGCAACCGGGCTTGCTGCTCGCCCAGAGAGCTTAAGTTGTCATAGTCCGCTGCACCCAGTGAGGCTTGACCGTGGCGCACCAAATAGATTTTTCGCTCAGACATGAAATAACTCCCCGCCGCTTGCGGCACTGCTAGGCGGCGTCACGCCCAAATGTCGAAATGCCGCCAGTGTTGCGATGCGCCCGCGCGGTGTGCGCTGCAAATAGCCTTGTTGGATGAGGAAGGGCTCGATCACGTCTTCGATGGTTTCGCGTTCCTCGCCAATGCTGGCGGCAATGTTGTCCAGCCCCACGGGGCCGCCGTCAAATTTGAAGATGACCGCCTCCAGCACTTTGCGATCCATCACATCAAAGCCGACTAAATCAACGTCCAGCATCACCAGCGCCGCCTCGGCCATCGCCATGGTGATGTGCCCACTGCCCTTTACGTCCGCGTAGTCGCGCACGCGGCGCAGCAAGCGGTTCGCAATGCGCGGCGTTCCTCGGGATCGACGCGCGATCTCGAATCCTGCATCCGCTTCAATCGTGGTTTTCAACAGGTCGCTCGAGCGCATCACGATGCGTGCCAGCTCTTCTGCGGTGTAAAACTCCAGCCGCGCCACAATGCCAAAGCGATCCCGCAGCGGGTTGGTGAGCATCCCCGCGCGTGTGGTGGCACCCACCAGCGTAAAGGGTTGTAAGTCCAGCTTGATCGAGCGTGCGGCGGGGCCCTCGCCAATCATGATGTCGATTTGGTAGTCTTCGAGCGCAGGGTACAAAATTTCTTCCACCACAGGCGAGAGGCGATGAATTTCGTCGATGAACAGCACATCGTTTTTCTCTAAGTTGGTTAGCAGCGCGGCGAGGTCTTTGGGCTTTTCTAAAACAGGCCCCGACGTTTGGCGTAAGTTCACGCCTAGCTCGTGCGCAATGATGTGCGACAGCGTCGTCTTGCCCAGTCCGGGCGGGCCAAACAGCAAGACGTGATCAAGTGCCTCGCTTCGTTTTTTGGCCGCGCCAATAAAAATGTCAAGTTGCTCGCGCACCTTGATTTGCCCCACGTACTCGCCGAGTAACTTGGGGCGCAGCGCGCGCTCAATCGCCTCTTCTTGTGGGCTGGCAGCCGATGCCGAAATCACCCGAGCTTTGTCGGGTGCGGGCGCGAAGTTGTCGGTGGTGATGGTCATGGGGTTCGATGGAGTTCTCGCTCGATTCCCTCAATGAGTTTTTTGAGACTGGGGGAGGGCGGTGTATTTAAATTGAGATGCGGGGCAATAGCCTGTGCCCAAGCTGTCTTGTCTCTTCCTTCTGCTTGAATGGCTTCCTGTAGTTTTTCCCACGCACCACAAATTGCATCAGGCTTAATTTTTTTAAGTGATGCAACATTTGCTTTTGGGTAAGCTTTCTTAATCGCAGGGGTGTCGGCGATAAACCAGCTTTCTGTTTCTTCAATCGCGATGCGAAAAAGAACGCGCGGTTGTTGCGGTAGTTTCTCTAGCATGGTTTGCAACTGTTCTAGTAATCGATGACAAGGAACATCATCGGCATCTACAACAACTAAAACAAAATCTTTTTTCTCAAGCCAATTGGCGTAGGCAAGCAGCTTCGATGGCAGACTGTTAAGCAAGAGTCTTTGATGCTGCGGTTTGGGCGGGGCTAATAATCGATGACTCGCTGGTAATTCGCCTCTCCCGCCATGAGGATGAATTCTGAATTGGGAGTGACTTAAGTTGAATCCGCGAGTCAAAATTTCTTCCATAACCGGAACATCTGCGGGGCCTTCGACCAATACCTCTATTCGATTCATGACAAACCAGGTCCAAAATGATTGCTGTACCACAGGTTGCCTAGCGTTAAATCTTGCGCATAAAACTCATTAATGCCTTTAATGTCGGCTGTCCGCGTAGCAATGGAATGTCCATCTTTGTTTTTATCCAGCACCCAAACTTCTTCTGGTGAAAGTCCATCAACTAATTGTGTGGAGTGTGTGGTGAGCAAAATTTGTACACCTAAAGCGTTTTGAGTCGCTTGCTTAAACTCGTGGGCAAGTGTCGTTAGCAGCGATTGGTATAACCCATTTTCAGGCTCTTCAATGCCAATCAAAGGCGGAGGCGCGGGGTCTTCAAGCAAAGACAAATAGGCCAACATTTTGAGTGTTCCATCGGACATTTCATGCTGGAAAAAAGGGGTGTCTTTTTCAAAGCCCTCGGCGTAAAACTCCAATAAAAGTCGCTTATCACGTGTTTCTGAAGGAACGATTTTTTTGATGCCGGGGATTTTGTTAGCCATCCGATTAAGCATCCGCTTGAATCCCGTCCCATATGGTTGACGCTGAATGTACTGCAAGTAGTTAGCTAGGTTATCCCCTGTTCTACTCAAATGAGCCTGTGCTCCTGCCGCGGGTAGGGCTCTTGCTTTGTCAGGGTCGAAAAATGAGAGGTACCAACCCATCATGAAGTTACGAAATTGAGAGATTTGTTGGTGTTCTTTTAAAGCATGTAGAGAGGAAATAGCCAATTCTTGATCGTTTTCAAGAGTGATTTTTTTCTTATTCAGTGCCACCTCTTCTTTGCCTGTCCACGCCCAACCAGTGCCACGTCTGATGTCCAGATATTTAAGAACGGTGCCTTGTTTTTTTCCATCGGTTTGAAGACGCGCGACTGGCTTATGAAGCAATTTTTCCCATGCGACATATGGCACACCGTTGGCGTTTGCATCAATATGCAGTATGTAGTTAATCGGCGGTGTATCGTCGTTATAGCGATAGCGTAGTTCAAACTCAATGGGCTCCTTACTGCCACGGGTTCGGAGACTATCAAATCCTTTGCGATGAGGCTTGTCGCATGCAGCCTCAACACCCTCGCGTAAACAATCACTTAAAAATCCTAAAGCATCCAATACGCTTGATTTGCCACTGCCATTGGCGCCGATAATTGCAACTAGGCGAGGCAATTCGGTCTGTTTGTTGGATAGCACGCGCCCCAGCGTTACGTCTTTTAACGCTCGGAAATTCTTAATCTGAATGCCTTCAAGTATTGCCATAGTTGTTCTCGCTTCAATTTACTTCGCCAGCGCCCTCAAAGCCAGTTTAATGCCCTCACTCACGCCCACGCCCTGCGGTAAGGCTTTGAGTGCCAGTGACGCATCGCGGTCAGAGTAGCCCAGCGCGATGAGCGCTTGCAAGATGTCGCTGCTGCTATCGCTTGTCACGCCCACGCCGCCATCAGCGAGCGCATCACCCAATTTGCCCTTGAGTTCTAGCAGCAAGCGTTCGGCCGTTTTTTTGCCAATGCCCGGAATTTTGGTCAGGCGAGTCGCATCTTGCCGGGTCACCGCTGCCGCGATGTCCGTCACGCTCATGCCCGAGAGAATGGACAGTGCGGTGCGCGGGCCCACGCCCGAAATTTTGACCAGCTGCTTAAAGCCCGCGCGTTCCTCGCTCGTTGCAAAGCCGTAGAGCAGATGCGCGTCCTCGCGCACGATGAGGTGGGTCAGCAGCGTTACGGTCTCGCCTAGCTGCGGCAAGTTGTAGAAGGTGCTCATGGGGACGAGCACTTCGTAGCCAACACCGCCGCAATCGACGAGCACTTCCGGGGGATTTTTGGCGGCCAGCGTGCCGGTGAGTCGTCCGATCATGGTGTGCCTATCGTGGGGTAGTTTTCATTTTGTGAGATTATCGCCCGCATGATCATTCGCCATACTTTCTCACCGCCCACGTCCACCAGCGCCAACCGTCGCCTGAATCATTTGTGCGGGGTGCTGGACGAACATCTGCGCACCGTTGAAGTGGGTTGTCAAGTCAAAATTGCCCACCGGCACGAGCAGTTCAAGATTGATGGTCTTAAAAAAGATGCGACGCGCGCGCTCGAAGTGCTGCAAGCCATGTACGAGTTGGCCGATCGTCCCATCGAGCCCGAGACGATCCAGCTGATGCTGTCTACAGACGAATCGCTGCAAGCCTCTTTGAATAAGGGCTCCCAAGGAGGATCGGCTGGCGAGCCTTTATCGACAAGGCGTTCAGACCTTCGTGCTCGCTCAGAAAACCAAGCGAACTACCTTGCCAGCATTGCCAAGTGCGACATCACGTTTGGCATTGGCCCAGCAGGCACGGGCAAGACGTATCTGGCTGTTGCGGCTGCGGTGGATGCCCTGACCCGCAGCAGCGTCCAGCGCATTGTGCTGACGCGCCCGGCCGTTGAGGCGGGTGAGAAACTGGGCTATCTGCCTGGCGATCTGGCGCAAAAGGTCGATCCCTATTTGCGGCCACTGTACGACGCACTCTATGACTTGATGGGCGCGGACAAAGTGGCTAAAGCGTTTGAGCGCGGGCAGCTTGAAATTGCGCCTCTTGCGTTTATGCGCGGGCGCACGCTTAATCACGCCTTTGTGATTTTGGATGAGGCGCAAAACACCACACCCGAGCAAATGAAAATGTTTTTGACTCGTTTGGGTTTTGCGTCCAAGTGCGTGGTGACGGGTGACATCAGCCAAATCGACTTAGCCAGCGGACAGGTCAGTGGACTGGTTGATGCCGAGCGCATTTTGAAGCGACTGGACGGCGTGGCGATCTGCCACTTCACGACTGCCGATGTGGTGCGTCATCCGTTGGTGGCGCGTATTGTCGAGGCGTACTCCGCGCACGCGAGGCGCTAGCGTGAATGAGGGACAGACCCCCCATTCATTTAATGCCGCCATTTGCGCCACACGCGCCAGCCCAGCAGCAGCGCCAAAACGGCTGCGTAGGCCAACACATCGGCAAAATGATTTTTGCCAGAGCGCATCCAGAAAAAATGCAGCGTCGCCAAACCCGCCACCGCGTAGACCACGCGGTGCAGGGCTTGCCAGCGACCAGCACCCAACCACTTGATCGCGCGGTTAAACGACGTAGCGGCAAGTGGCACAAGTAGCGCAAAGGCCGCAAAGCCAACCAAAATAAAAGGGCGTTTGGCGATGTCTTTGGCTATCTCGGGGATGTCAAACTCTTTGTCGAATAACGCATAGCTGCACAAATGCTGCACCGCGTAGAAAAAGACGAACAAACCCAGCATCCGGCGAAACCTTGCCAGCTGCGGCGTTGCCAGCGTGATGCGTAGCGGGGTGATGGCAAGCGTGAGACACAACAAGCGCAGCGTCCAGTCGCCCGTGGCACGGATGATGAACTCGGCTGGGTTGGCACCCAGTTGCGTTTGATCGAACGAAGCGGCGTACACCAGCTGCAAAAACGGCAGCATGCACAGCGCAAAAACGAGCGGTTTGGCATAAGGTTTGGTTAGTAAAGAGCGTCGCGTCATGTGTTGGTGGTGTGTGTCAGTTTTTGTTCTGATGCGCCAAATAAAATCAACTTCCCGCATTTTTACTGTGAGTCTCTTGTCCTATGAACTTCAAACGCTTCTCCGATCTTTGCCAGTCTGGTGCCGCCAAAGGTAAGCGCGTCTTTATTCGCGCCGACCTCAATGTACCGCA
>CAZAIW010000003.1:0-36090 GCA_964485285.1 uncultured Burkholderiaceae bacterium
TGAATGTGGCAACCAACCGGACTTCCCTTGATGCACGCTTTGTCCTAAAAGCTTGGCTAGACGCAGGCGGGGATAAAGAAGCCATCGCGCTAGCCGTTCAAGACTGGTTAGCGGTACCGACCAACCAGCAATCCCTAGACGCAGGGTTTGTGTTTCGTGCTTGGGGTGACAAAGAAAAACAGATACCCGAATGGATGCAGAGCAGTGCATGTGCTTGGGTGCAACGTTGGTGGGACACGCCCGATGCGGTCTACCCACTTAAGTACATCGCCAAAATCAAAAACTTGGACGGTGCAACTGTCCAAGCAGTGCTGAACTGGTGTGCCAAAAATACGAGTGAAGACGATGCGATTTCTCGCTTGAGTCAACTGGGAACTAACTTGCGCAATGCAAGCAACCGTGTGATGGCATTTTCAACCGTTGCACAGGTCTTGCAAGCCTTGGCTGCAAAGGGTGAGCTGCATGACGAGGTGCGCGCGACATCAGCCATGATCTGCGCCTTAAATGCTTGGCATTTGCCTTATCACAACGAGACAGAAAAGCAGGCACTTGAAGCCGTCTGCCAAGCTTGCTGCCATGTATGGGCGGTTATGAAAGTGGCGCACTTTACGGCATTAGACACATTTCCCCCTCGATTGCGCGACGTACTAACTTCCATGCTTTGGCAGCGCGTGTACGAGATCGGACTACCGCCGTCCGGCCTAGACGCGGCACAAGTAAAAGTCGGCCTAAAGGCATGGGCGCGGGCTTGTTCGCGCTACGCATGGGGGGCTGATTTAGCTGCACTACAGCGCATCATGGCGCTGTAGCCACGCAAACCCGCTTGCTTTGACCTACCCCCGACCCAGCACCCCCATCAACTCCACCAGTCCAATCGCTTGAGCGCCATAGCGCGTAGGAAAGCGTTCGGTGCCTGGGTAGACCACGTAGCGCTGCTCGACTTGCAGGTCTGCGCAGGCCATGTCAAAGCCCTTGCTCAGGCTGGGGGCTGAGGAGCGTTTGATTTCGATCGCCATCCATGGGCGGCCCGCGCGTTCTAGCAACAGGTCGATTTCTGCGCCCGCGTGGGTGCGGTAGGTGTAGGGGATGCAGTCGCTTGGGGCGACAGCCAGCAGGTTGTCGATGCAAAAGCCTTCGTAGCTTGGGCCGCACACGGGATGCCCCACCAAGTCGTGCAGGCTACTGAGCCTTAGCAGCGCGTGGACGAGACCGCTGTCGCGCACATACACCTTGGGCGATTTGACGAGGCGCTTGCCTAGGTTGCCGCTCCACGGGCGCAGTCGGCGCACCAGCTGCAAGTCCACCAGCAAATCGATGTAGCGCTCCACCGCTGGACTCGACACGCCCAGCCCGCAGGCTAAGCGGCTTTGTTGTAGCAGCGCCCCTTGTTGATGCGCCAGCATCGTCCACAGCCTGCCCACCGTCTCAGCAGGCAGTCGCGGCGCGAACATGGGGACATCACGTTCTAGGTAGCTGCGCACAAAGTTTTCACGCCAGCGAAAACTGGCCGCCTCACTGGCGGCGAGCAAGCTGTCGGGAAAGCCGCCTCGCAGCCACAGCGTCTCTAGGTCGCTGGGCCACTCTAGGGCATGAATTGGGCCGATGTCCAGATATGACACGCGCCCGGCAAGCGTCTCGCTGCTTTGCTGCATCAAGTCAAGCGAGGCCGAGCCCAATAGCAAAAAGTGTCCAAAGCGCTGCCCCGAGCGTCGCCGCTCATCAATGATGCCGCGCAGCACCTCAAAGAGACCGGGCATGCGGTGAATTTCATCCAAGATCACCAGCTTGTCGCCTTGGCTGCGCAAAAAGCCATCGGCATCGTCCAGCCGCAAGCGATCAGCGGGGCGTTCTAAATCGAGGTAGGTGCAACCCTGCGCCCATGTGTCGGCCAAGGCAAGCGCCAAGGTGGTTTTACCGACTTGGCGCGGCCCCAGCAGCACCACGGCGGGGGATTCGAGTAGGCGTTCAAAGAGGGTGGTAAGGGATTTTCGATCTATCATCCTTGAAATTGTAACGTCAGACGTTAAAACTTCAAGGTTCCACGGAAACTAAATCTCGCCGTAAATGGGCGAGGCAAAGAACTCACACCCTCCCCAGCAACAAATATTCCATCAGCGCCTTTTGAGCATGCATACGGTTTTCTGCCTCGTCCCACACCACGGACTGGGGGCCGTCTATCACTTCGGCTGAGACTTCTTCGCCGCGGTGCGCAGGCAGGCAGTGCATAAAGAGCGCATCGGGCTTGGCCTTGCGCATCATGTCGGCATCCACGCACCAATCGGCAAAGGCTTTTTGCCGTGCTTCGTTCTCGGCTTCAAAGCCCATGCTAGTCCACACGTCGGTGGTGACAAGGTCTGCGCCTTGGCAGGCCTGCATGGGGTCGGCAAACACATGGTAGTGTTTGGATGACTTGAGGTTAGCCACCGCTGTGTCAATTTCGTAGCCGCTGGGTGTGCTGATGTGAACGTTGAAGTCCAGTATTTCGGCCGCCTGCAGCCAGGTATTGGCCATGTTGTTGCCGTCACCCACCCAGGCCACGGTTTTGCCTTGGATGGAACCCCGGTGCTCGATATAGGTAAAGATGTCCGCCAAAATTTGGCATGGATGAAACTCGTTGGTCAGGCCGTTGATGACCGGAACGCGCGAGTGCGCTGCAAAGGCTTCTATTTTGCTTTGCTCAAAGGTGCGGATCATCACCAAATCGACCATGCGACTAATGACGCGGGCGCTGTCTTCAATAGGCTCTGCGCGTCCTAGTTGCGAGCCTTCGGTGGTCAGATGCACCACCGAGCCGCCCATTTGGTACATGCCCGCTTCAAAGCTGACGCGCGTGCGTGTCGAGGCTTTTTCAAAAATCATGGCCAGTGTACGGTCAGCCAGCGGTTGGTATTTTTCGTATTGTTTGAATTTGGCTTTGATGAGGGCTGCGCGTTCAAATAAATGCACGTAAGTGGCCGCATCAAAATCGCTGAACTGCAAATAGTGCTGGATAGGTTTCATATTATTCGGCTAAGAATTTTTTAATTTGAGCGACTGCAATGGCAATCATGGCATCGGCTTCTTGCTCATTCACAATGAGTGGCGGCAACAAGCGCACCACGCTGTCAGCGGTAACACTCAGCAGCAAGCCCGCTTCGGCGCAGCGGCCCACCAGCACGCCGCAGGGTTTGGACAGCTCGATACCCATCATCAAGCCTTGACCACGGATTTCTTTAACGCTGCCTGCCGCCAATTCAGCCGCTAATTTGCGCTCAAACGCAGTACGGAAATGCGCCCCCATTTTGGCGGCGTTGGCTAGGAGATCGTCGTCTTCCATGATGCAAACCGTCTCGTAACCCGCCCGCATGGCGAGTGGCTGTCCGCCAAAGGTCGAGCCGTGACTGCCGGGCGTAAAAATCTTGGCCGCCTTGGGGCCCGCCACAACAGCGCCAACGGGAATGCCCGAACTCAACCCCTTGGCCAGTGGCATGACGTCTGGCTGGATGCCTGCCCATTGGTGGGCAAACCACTTACCCGTGCGCCCCATGCCGCACTGCACTTCGTCAATCATCAAGAGCCAATCGCGCTCATCACACAATTTGCGCACGGCTTGCAGGTATTCGATGCGTGCTGGGTTGACCCCGCCTTCGCCTTGAATGGTCTCTAAAAAAACAGCGGTGATGTTGGGGTTGCCCGCCGTTGCGGCTTTGAGCGCCTCGATGTCGTTTAAAGGCACGCGGATAAAGCCCTCCAACAAGGGGCCAAAACCTTCTTGCACTTTTTGATTGCCCGTCGCCGACAAGGTGGCGATGGAGCGACCATGAAAAGACTTTTCATAGACCACAATTTCAGGCCGCTTGATGCCCTTGTCGTGACCGTATTTACGTGCCAGTTTGATGGCGGCCTCATTGGCCTCTAGTCCCGAATTACAAAAGAAGACATTCACCAGCCCCGAGTGCTCGCACAGCTTAGTCGCCAGCGCCTCGGCATAAGGCGTGTAGTAGTAGTTGCAGCCGTGCATGATCTGGGTGACTTGCTCTTGCAGTGCGGGCACCAAGCGCGGATGGTTGTGTCCCAGCGTGTTGACAGCAATGCCAGCCAGTGCGTCCAGATACTCTTTACCGGTCACATCCCACACGCGCACCCCTTGTCCGTGCGACAAAGCGATAGGCAAGCGACCAAAAGTCCCCATCACGTGAGGCTGATCCGTCGGGTGGGCAAGGGCATCGGTCAAAGCGGACATAAAAACTCCAAAAAAGTATCTTATATAAGATAGTTGAGCGGATGTAGAATTGAGGGTGTGACTCAAACTGTAATCCAAGGGATAACCCTTGATGATAAGCCCTTTAGACCCAGCGACTGGGCCGAGCGTCTTGCCGGTGTGATGGCCAGTTTTCGGCCTAACGCCGTGGCAGGTGTGCGCTATCTTGACTACTCGCCGTGGTGCGAACCCACCACCATCAACGGCGTGCGCTGCGTGATTGTTGACCATGCCATTAAAGACTTCAATGTGATGGCGTGGGACTTTGTGATGAACTTCGCCAAAGACAACAACCTGAAGACAAGCGCCTCCCAGTAAGCTTGCTGCATTTGCTACCATCCCACCAACAAGGAGGAGGCCAAGATGCAACTAGAGACTATTCACATCGATGTGACCGATCACGTGGCGACCGTGCGACTCAATCGTCCCGAAAAAATGAACGCCATGAATCTCACCATGTGGCACGACATTCGCCGGGCATTTGATTGGATCGATCAAACCCCGCAGGTGCGAGTGGCCATCTTGCAAGGTGAAGGAAAAATCTTTACCGCTGGTATTGATTTGCAAATGATGGGCGGACTCGGTACGCACATCCAAAGCGATTGCGATGGCCGCACGCGCGAGAATTTACGTCGCTTTATTTTGGACTTACAAGACACCTTGACGAGTTTAGAGCGCTGCCGCAAACCCGTACTAGCGGCCATCCACGGTGCCTGCATTGGCGGCGGCGTGGATTTGGTGACTTGTGCGGACATGCGCTATGTCAGCAGCGACGCTTATTTCACCATCAAAGAAATCGACATTGGCATGACCGCCGATGTGGGCACGCTGCAGCGTCTGCCTAAGCTGATAGGCGACGGCATGGCGCGTGAGCTTGCCTATACGGGGCGCAAGCTAGAGGCGCAAGAAGCCAAGGACATTGGCCTTGTCAACCGCGTCTTTGCAACGCGCGAGCAGTTAGAGCTTGGCGTGCGAGCGCTTGCAAACACCATTGCCGCCAAGTCGCCACTGTCGATTCGCGGCACCAAAGAGATGATGAACTATGCACGCGATCACACGGTAGCCGACAGTCTGAACTACATGGCAACTTGGAACGCGGCGATGCTGCAAAGCCAAGACCTACCCGAGGCATTAACCGCCGCCGCGCAAAAACGAGCACCGCAGTTTTTGGATTGATTTTGGTATATTACGTTAAACGTAATATGATCGCTGCCCATGATCCACACGTTTAAGTGCCCTGATACGCAAGCGATGTTTGCAGGCCATCAGCCTAAGCGCTTTCGATCCATCCAAACAGTCGCTGAGCGCAAGCTTGCTCAGCTGGATGTCGCTAAAACATTGGACTTTTTACGGGCACCGCCAGGCAATCGATTAGAGGCGCTGAAGGGCTCAAGGCAAGGTCAGCACAGCATCCGAGTCAACGATCAATGGCGACTTTGTTTTGAATGGCGTGATGGTGGAGTTTGGGGAGTAGAAATCGTTGATTACCACTGAAAGGACTTGATATGACAGCAATGAGAAGAAATGGGTTGCGCCCCGTTCATCCAGGTGAAGTCTTACGCGAAGACTATTTAGCTCCCTTGGGCATGAGCGCGAACGCGCTAGCAATTGCCTTATCTGTTCCAGCCACACGCATTCATGAAATCATCAAAGAGCGCAGAAGTGTGACTCCTGACACAGCGGCGCGATTCGCACAATTCTTTGGTGGGGATGCCGCTTCGTGGTTAGCCCTACAAGCGGACTACGACCTCAAAACTCTCAGTTCAAGCACCGAAATTGCATCCAAAATTCAGCCTATGGAAGAGTTGATGGAATTTGCATGAGACCGGTTTGATCGGCACACCCGAGTAACCGTCCCCCCGCACCAAGAAAAAAGCCACTTGTCTCCAAGTGGCTTTTTTAAATCCCGCTAAAGATTCACATCTGATTGAAACGGCGCAAAAAAAGTTTTGCGTGCGGACGAGACTTGCGCCTCGTCTGAATAGCCAAGGCTATTTATTTGGCGAGCGCCAAAGCTTTCACTTTAGCTGCCAAGCGGCTCTTGTCGCGCGAGGCTTTGTTTTTGTGGAAGATGCCTTTGTCGGCAACCGAGTCCACCACCGACTGAGCGGTTGCGAAAGCGGCAGCGGCTTTGGCTTTATCGCCGGTTAGAACGGCTTTTTCAACGTTCTTAACAGCGGTGCGGTATTTGGAGCGTAGCGATGTATTGGCTGCATTGATTTTGGTGTCTTGGCGGACACGTTTGCGGCCTGATGCCAGGCGCGGGTTCTTTTTCTTAGCTTTGGTTGCCATAGTGGATAAGTCCTAAAAAGTTAGTCGATGTTTTTAGCGGAACCGCGCATTATACTTTGCCATTGCCTTGACACAGGATGGTGATCCACCTCGTGCACTTTGCGCCTGTGGCCTGCCGCTTGTCTTTATGTCCTTACTTCGATCTGCCTCCACCGTTTCCCTCTTAACGCTTGCCTCCCGGGTCACCGGACTCGTGCGTGAGCTGCTGATTGCCAGCGCCTTTGGCGCAAATGCCATGACGGATGCATTGAATGTCGCGTTTCGCATTCCCAACTTGCTGCGCCGCTTATTTGCCGAAGGGGCGTTTAGTCAAGCCTTTGTGCCGGTTTTAGCGGCCACCCAAGCCCGCGAGGGCGACACGGCCACACGCGATTTGGTGGCCACCACAGCAACCGTTTTGTTGTGGGTGCTGGTGCTGACGTGTACGCTAGGCGTTGTTGGAGCGCCACTGCTAATGTGGCTGATGGCCAGCGGCTTACCCGCTCACGGTATGGATGCGGGCGTTGTGATGACGCGCATCATGTTCCCCTACATTGCCTGCATGTCCTTGTGCGCACTGGCGTCCGGCGTGCTCAATACCTACAAGCGTTTTGCCATTCCGGCGTTCACCCCTGTGCTGCTCAACCTGTGCATGATTACCGGTGCTTGGCTGGGTGCGCCTTGGTTTAAACGTCTAGGCATTGAGCCTATCTACGCCGTTGCTGTGGGGGTGATGGTAGGCGGGGTGCTTCAGTTAGGGGTACAAGTGGTTGCCATGCGCCGCGTAGCCGCCATGGAGCCCTTTCCCTATCCAAGGCTGCGCTGGAAGGCGCTGGTGGCAGCTTGGCGCGACCCGGGCACGCAGAGCATTTTGCGTTTGATGCTGCCCGCACTATTGGGGGTTGGTGTGGCTCAGGTATCGCTGCTCATTAACACGCAAATTGCCTCGCATCTGCAAGTTGGTAGCGTCAGCTGGTTGGGTTACGCTGATCGCTTAATGGAGTTCCCCACCGCCATGCTGGGCGTGGCTTTAGGTGTGGTTCTCATTCCGGCGCTGTCGAGTGCCAATGCCAAGCGCGACACGCAGGCGTACAGCCGCCTGCTGGACTGGGGCTTGCGCTTGGTGGTTGTCCTCGCCGTGCCTTGCGCTGTGGCGCTGGGGGTGTTTGCCAAGCCCTTGGTCGCCTCGCTCTACCACTACGGCGCGTTTAGCCAGATCGATGCCCACCAAACGGCGCTCGCCCTTGCCAGCTATGGCGTTGGACTGCTGGGCTTGGTGTCGATCAAGGTGCTGGCTCCGGGCTACTACGCGCAGCAAAACATTAAAACGCCGGTCAAAATTGCGGTTGCGGTGTTGGTGATCACGCAGCTGCTCAATCTGGCTTTTGTGCCGCTATTTGCCCACGCGGGATTGGCGCTATCCATTGGCGTTGGTGCGCTGATCAACGCTTTGTGGTTGCTGGTGGGACTCATGCGCAGCAAGGTCTATCAACCGCTGCCCGGTTGGGGGCTTTTGGTGATACGCACCTTGTTTGCCAGTGGTTTGTTGGGTCTGGCGCTGTATGGGCTGGCCGAGCATCTCCCGTGGCTAGCGTGGCCTGCGCAGGCGCATGGTGCGTGGTTGCGTATAGGGGCTTTGCTGGGGATTGTGGTGCTTGGCGGCGTGGCTTACTTGGGCACATTGGCTGTATTCGGATTGCGCCTCAAAACTCTCTTATCATCCGCATCACACGGCGCTTCGCCCTTACACAAATAACGAAACGGTTCACAGTCACGGGTTTATCAAGCCTCCTCCCATGCTCAATCTCAACACGCTGACCGCCCCATCAACCCCCCTAGATTACTTTGCGCTGCTGGTCAAAAGTGATGCGGACTTTCCGCTACTGGAAGCCGCTATTGCGATCGCTCAAGACGAGTACGAGAGTTTGGATGTGCAAGAAGTCTTGGGTCTTGTGGATCAACTCATCGCGCAGCTGCACCGGAAAACTCCGGCGGATGCCTCGCCCTTGCAGCGGCTACACCTTTTAAATCGATTTTTTTATTTGGAGCTGGGTTTTGCCGGTAACGTCAACGACTACTACGCACCCGACAACAGCTATTTAAACGCGGTACTGAGCACGCGCCAAGGTCTGCCCATCACGCTGGCGATTCTTTGGTTGGAGCTGGCCAAGAGCGTTGGTTTAAAGGTGAGCGGCATCAATTTCCCTAATCACTTCCTGATCAAAATCAGCCTGCCGCAAGGGCAAGTGGTGATGGACCCGCTCAATGCCCGCTCCATCAGTGGCTCTGAGCTCGCCACGCGCCTAGAGCCGCTCCATCAGCACTTGGGGCTGGAGGGCGATTTTGAAGTTCCGTTTGGTCTTTACCTGCAAGATGCTAGCCCACGCGACATCACAGTTCGGTTGCTGCGCAACTTAAAAGAGATTTACCGATCCAGCACCGACTGGGATCGTTTGGTTTGCGTGCAGCATCGCCTGATTATTGTGTTGCCACAAGCTTGGCACGAGTACCGCGACCGAGGCCTCGCGCTGGCGAAGCTGCACCGCAGGCGAGAAGCCATCGCCGATTTGGACACCTATCTACAGCACAGCACCGATGCGAGTGACCGTGAGATGGTGCTCATCACACGCGCGCAGCTACTGGCTTAAATCACCCAAGCGGCTCGACTACTTGCGCCGCCACAGTCCCGAAAGTCCCAACGAGGCCAGCAATCCGCCGCGCTTTTCCGGCGCAGCCTGCGCGATGGGTGCCGCTGCTGGTCGGGGCGCAAGGCGCTCTCCTGCAATCAAACTTTGCTGAGCTGGCTGCAAACTGCCCACACGCGCACGAGTGGCGCTGCCGACCCCCGCCGCACCAGTACCCATGCCTGCGTGAGGCTGTGGGCTACTTGGCGCAGCAGCTGTAGCGACAGCGCTTGGCGCTGGATGGAGCATCGGATTCAACCAATCCAAGATGGGTTGCCACTGCGCCAGATCGTCGCTCACAACCTCTGGCGGCAAATCAAACAGTGTCACACCTTGTTCGATGCACTGCACATACACAGGGGCATCGCGCAGTGCACCCACATACGGCAGACCGCGTGAGCTCGCCCACTGCGTCAACGCCGCCGAGTCCAGCGTACGGTGATCCACCCGCATCCCCACCACCGCGAGCTTGCAGCGCCCCGTGGCAATGCGCGGCAGTAGTTTGAGCTCGTCCCAGCACTGCGCGGCCGAGTCACGGTCAAAGACCGAATTACAAATCGGCATGATGATGGCATCGGCAAACATGACCACCCGCGCAAGGTCAAGCCCATAAAGGCCGCCGGGGGTGTCAAGTACCACGTGCGAGACACCCCTAGGGGCACGCAGCGCGCTGCTTTGGCTAATGGCCCAGCCCAAAATGGGCTTGGCTTGCGGGTGGCGCTGCTCGCGCAGCTTGAGCCACGAGCGCGTCGATTGTTGCCTGTCCACATCCCCCAGCATCACGTTTAACTGTTGGTGCGCACAATACGCTGCAATGTGCGTGGCGATGGTGCTTTTTCCACTACCGCCTTTTCGGTTGACAACAGCAATAACTGGCATAAATAGAGTTGGTTAGTGCAGCGTGACAGCCTCGTGCTGGCGCTTAGCAATGTGTCCGATCTTATACACCTCTTGCCCCTGCGCCTGCAAAAACGCTTGGCACGCATCGGCCGAGGCGCTATCGACGACGACGACCATGCCAATGCCCCAGTTAAAGGTACGTGCCATCGCCTCGTCATCAATCGCGGCGGTGGTTTGCAGCCACGTGAACAACTCACTCTTGGGCCAGCGACTTACGGTCAGTTCAGCCGCCAAGTGACCGGGCAACACGCGCGGAATGTTCTCTAGCAAGCCGCCTCCGGTAATGTGCGCCAGCGCCTTGATAGCAAAAGACTTGGGCGGCACTTGCAGCGCGGCCAAGATGGGCTTGACGTAGAGGCGTGTGGGCATCATGAGTGCTTCTTTGTAGGGACGTCCATCCAGCGTGGCGGGCATCGCTGCGCCAGCACGCTCTAAGCATTTGCGCACCAAGCTAAAACCATTGGAGTGCACGCCGCTGCTGGCCAGTCCCAGTACCACATCCCCTTGGGCAACTTGCTCACCCGTCAGGATTTTGGACTTCTCAACAGCACCCACGCAAAAGCCAGCGAGGTCATACTCGCCAGCGGCGTACATGCCGGGCATCTCGGCGGTCTCACCGCCAATGAGGGCGCAGCCCGACTCCTCACAGCCCTTGGCGATACCGCCTACCACCGCCGCAGCGGTCTCCACATCAAGCCGTCCACAGGCAAAGTAGTCCAGAAAAAACAGCGGCTCGGCACCTTGCACCAGCACGTCGTTAACGCTCATGGCCACTAAATCAATGCCCACGGTGTCGTGCATGTTCCATTCGAACGCTAGCTTTAATTTGGTCCCCACGCCATCGGTGCCCGACACCAACACCGGTTCTTTGTATTTTTTGGAGACCTCAAACATCGCGCCAAAGCCGCCAATGCCGGCCAGTACGCCCTCGCGCATGGTGCGCTTGGCCAGTGGCTTGATGCGCTCAATCAGTGCATCGCCTTGCTCAATATCAACGCCAGCGTCTTTGTAGTGAATGGGGGAAGTAGCGGGCGTAGCAGTCATGGGCGGTAGCTCTATAAAATGAAGTGTTGAATTTTAAGAGCGGCTGATCACTCGGCTGTACACACCTGCTTAGCAACTGCTTTTTTACTCATTTTTTCACACCCCCTATGCCACAAGCCAAATCCAGCAAGCCTCTCCAGCCATCGTGGCGTACAAGCCTTATCTGGATTGGCCTAGCGGCCACCTGCTGGTTGACATTGAAGCTTTTAGCCTCGGTACTGACCCCTTTTGTCGTGGCTGCGGTGCTGGCGTATTCGCTCACGCCTGCGGTCGATGCGCTGCATCGCCTCACCCGTCAGCGCTTGCCACGCCTGCTATGCGTGACGCTGGTTGAAGCCGCATTTGCTCTGATCTCGCTGGCTGTTTTATTGCTAGTGGTTCCCATCGCGCTGAAAGAGTTGCCACTGGTGCAGTCTTATCTCCCCAGCATCGCCGAGCGCGTCAACGCCAGCCTTCGTCCGCTGCTGTCCACCATTGGCATTGACTTTAGCCTTGACCCCGTAAGCATCAGAGCTTGGGCGCTCACCTATTTGGATACCAACGCAGAAGCCATTGGGGGCAGCGTTTTATCATCACTCAAAATTGGTGGCAGTTTGCTGATGAGCTTTATTGGCTACCTCGTGCTGGTTCCGGTGGTGCTGTTTTATTTGCTGGCGGACTGGTCTCATCTGATCGCGCGCGTGGCCAACTGGATTCCCAGAAGCAAGCTGCCAGCCGTGCGAAGTTTTGCGCACGAAGCCGATGCGGTCTTGGGGCAATACATGCGCGGTCAGCTACTGGTGATGCTGAGCTTGGCGGTCTACTACAGCGCCGTGCTCAGCCTGTGGCGGCTTGATCTGGCGCTGCCAATTGGCGTGTTCACAGGCCTTGCCATTTGCATTCCTTACGTTGGTTTTGGCCTTGGACTGGTGCTTGCCGCACTGGCTGCCCTCTTGCAATTTGATCTGGCGCACGCGGCCTTGCTGATTGGTATCACCTACGGGGCGGGGCAATTGCTGGAGAGCTTTTTTCTCACGCCGCGCTTGGTGGGCAAACGCATTGGCCTGCATCCGCTGGCTGTTATTTTTGCGTTGCTCGCGTTTGGTGACATTTTTGGTTTGGTCGGTGTGCTCATTGCGCTGCCGCTAAGCGCTGTGCTACTGGTTGCGCTACGCCGTGCAAAAGCCCAGTACCTTGCCTCCGATTGGTATCGACTCTGACCATGCAGCAATTCACCCTTGATGTCGCCATCGACACAGGCCCAAGCTTGGGCAACTTCTTGCCCTTGGGCAACGAGGCGGCGCATCAACACCTGCGCTTATGGCTCAGTGCTGCGCCTCGCTCGCCAGTGCCCATCTACCTGTGGGGTGCCAGCGGAACCGGCAAAAGCCATTTGCTACAAGCCGTGCAGCGCCACTTGCAAGAAAGCGGCGAGGGCGTGGGCTACTTGGACGCGACCACCGCTGAGCCACCTGCATTTGATGCCGCATGGCGCGTGGTCATCATGGACGATGTGCAGCGCTACCACTCGGTACAACAGCACGCGGCCTTCAACTGGTTTGTCAACGCACAAACCACGGGCTGCGCGGTACTGGCGGCAGGTAACGCGCCGCCAGCGCTCTTGCTGCTGCGCGATGATCTGCGCTCGCGCCTAGGCTGGGGCGACATCTTTGCCCTGCAAGCCTTATCGGACGAGGGTCAGCAAGAGGTACTTCGCGCAAGCGCCAAAGCACGAGGCTTAGCGCTGGGCAACGATGTCATCACCTACATGAGCACCCGTTTCTCGCGCGACCTTGGCAACCTGATGCAGTGGCTGGACAAACTTGACCAATACGCGCTGCAAACCAAACGCGCCATCACCATCCCGCTACTCAAAGAGATGCTAGATCACCTCGATCAATTAACTTGAAAGTCCCATGAATTTAGCCCTGTTCGACCTTGACCACACGCTGCTGCCCATAGACTCCGACCACACATGGGGCGCTTTTTGTATCGCCGAAGGACTGGTTGACCCAGACGAGCACCAAGCGCGTAACGACGACTTTGCCGCGCAATACCGTGCGGGCACGTTGGACATTCACAACTACATCACGTTTGCCATGCGCGTGGCGGCTAATGCCAGCCCCGAAGAGGCCGCGCGGCTTCACAGCAGATACATGCGCGATTGGATTTTGCCCGCCATCCGGCCCGAAGCCGTGAACTTGGTGAGAGGTCACCAAGCGCAAGGCGACACCTGCATCATCATCACCGCTACCAATGAATTTGTGACGCGCGACATTGCTACTGCGTTTGGTATCGAACACCTCATCGCCGTCAACTTAGAGCGCGATGCACGTGGCCACGTGACCACTCGCATTGCGGGCGTTCCCTCCTTTAAGGACGGCAAAGTCAAGCGCATGGCGCACTGGTTGCAAGAGCGCGGCCTCGCATGGGGGGACATTCCTAAAAGCACGTTTTACAGCGACTCCATCAACGATCTGCCCTTGCTGGAGCGCGTGACCCACCCCGTCGCCACCAATCCCGACGCACGCCTACGCGCCATCGCGATGCAGCGACAATGGCCTATTCTTGATCTCTTTTGATCCTCTTTGAGAATGCACCTTCTGCCATGCTAAAAAAAATCATTCACCACGTGCTGGGCAAACCTAAGCCCAAAACCAAGGCTGGCGGCAAAACCTCGCCAGCGGCCAAACGTGTGGAAGTGTCCGCTGCGCAGCACGGCATCAACCGAGATTTCATTGATCCGCGTGCGATCCAAGTCGTCGAGACCCTCCAAGACGCAGGCTTTGAAACCTACCTTGTGGGCGGCGCTGTGCGTGACTTGCTGCTGGGACTCGCCCCCAAAGACTTTGATATTGCAACCGAGGCAACGCCTGAAGAAGTCAAGCGCCTCTTCCGCCGTGCCTTCATCATTGGTCGGCGCTTTCGCATCGTTCACGTGATTTTTGGCAGCGGGAGGCAAGACCGTGGTTTGAGCGAGGTGTTTGAAGTCTCCACCTTCCGCGCCAATGTTGATCACGCCGAAGCGCCCACCGTTAAAGGCAATGAGCGCAGCCAAAAAGCGCAGCTAGAAGGCATGAAGCACGCCGTTGACAGCAGCGGACGTGTGCTGCGCGACAACGTGTGGGGCGATATTGCCAGCGACGCAGCGCGGCGCGACTTCACCGTCAACGCCATGTACTACGACCCCACCAGCGAAGTGGTGGTGGACTACCACGGTGGCATTGGTGACGCTAAAAAACGCATCATCCGCATGATTGGCGAGCCCGCCGAGCGCTACCGCGAAGACCCAGTGCGCATCATCCGCGCGGTGCGTTTTGCCGCCAAACTGGCACCACTTGGATTTCAGCTAGAGACGCACACCCTCGCACCCATCCAGCAACTCAAAAAACTTTTAAACGACGTGCCGCCCTCGCGCATGTTTGACGAAATGCTCAAACTCGTGCAGACCGGGCACGGCCTAGTCTCGCTGCAAACCCTCAAAACACTAGGACTAGAGCGGGGCATCTACCCACTGCTGGACGTCATGGTTGAACGCGCAAACACCCCCATGGTTCGCACCATGCTGGGCGATACAGACGCGCGCGTCAAAATCGGCAAACCCGTCGCCCCCAGCTACTTGCTCGCAGCCGTGCTGTGGCAAGACGTACTCGATGGCTGGCAAGCAAGGCGCACAGGACAAAAACCCTTTGACAAAATGCCCGTCTTCCCGGCGCTTGCCGACAGTGTTGATGCGGTGTTTAACGAACGCATTGGTGATGTCTCTGGACGCGGCAAACTGGGCGTTGATATGCGCGAAATTTGGACCATGCAACCACGCTTTGAGCGGCGTACCGGCAGCTCGCCGCATACACTGGTTGAACACCCCCGCTTTCGCGCTGGATTTGATTTTCTGTGCCTACGCGCCCAATCAACCGAAGCCGCAGCGCCCGATCTGGCAGCGCTTGCCGCTTGGTGGCAAGCCTTCCAAGATGCGGATCACGCCGCACGCTTGGCGCTGATCGAAGAGGCCAAAGCACAACCTAAAGCGCTGGGTGCGGTGGGCACGGGTGCAGAGCCTAAAACCAGCAAACCGCGTCGCAGACGAAAGCCCAAACCCCATGGTGACAGCCTACCTAGCACTGGGCTCTAATTTAGACGACCCTGCCCGCAGGGTAAGTGCAGCAAGGCTTGCAGCAGGGAGCATCCCGAAGACCAAGCTGTGCAAGGCTTCTAGCCTGTACCAGACAAAACCTATCGATGCCAGCGGCGGCGACTACGTCAACGCCGTCATTCATATTGACACCGACTTAACGGCTTTTGAACTCTTGGCCGAGCTACAGCAGCTAGAGCGGCAGGCCGGTCGCGCTGCACCGCAAGACCGTACACACCTGCACAACGCCCCGCGCACCTTGGACATTGACATCTTGCTCTACGGCGATGAGCACATCAACAGCACCGTGCTCACCATTCCGCATCCGCGCATGTGGCAGCGTGCTTTTGTGCTAGTGCCGCTGGCCGAAATTGCGCCAGCGCTCGTGAGCGCCCAGCAACTGAGCGCGGTAGCCGATCAAACCATCACGCACTTGGTCGATTAACCGGTTAACCGATTAGCCCTTCAAACTCACGTACACGTTTTGTACATCGTCGTTGCCATCAATGGCGGCTAAAAAACTCTCCACCTCGTCCAACTGCTCGGCACTAAGACTGGCTGGGTCAACCGGATTTTTCGGCTTGTAGCCCAGCTTGGCCGACAGCACGGCGTAGCCCTGCGCAGGCAAGGCGCGGCTGACCACATCCAGATCGGTAGGTGCCGTCACAAACAGCGTGGTGCCGGGCTTGGTATCGCTGCCCTCCTCAAGCTCCACCGGCTCCACATCTTGTGCGCCCGCTTCAATCGCCGCCATTTCAGGATCGGCATCTGCCCTCGTGGGTTCAGCCTCAATCAGTCCCACGTGGCTAAAGTCCCAAGCCACCGAGCCCGAAGTCCCCAGCTGCCCTTTGCGGAACAGCACCCGCATCTCAGGCGCTGTCCGGTTCACGTTATCGGTCAGGCACTCCACCATTACCGCGACTTGGTGCGGGGCAAAGCCCTCGTAGATCACGCGCTCAAAATTCACGGCATCGCTACCAATGCCCGCTCCCTTTTTAATCGCCCGCTCCAGCGTGTCCTTGGGCATGGAGGCCTTGCGTGCTTGCTCGACAAACAGCCGCAGCTTGGAGTTAGCCGCTGGGTCAGCCCCCGCCTTCGCCGCCAACATGATGTCCTTGGCCAACCTACCAAACAATTTGCCACGCGCATTCGCCGCGAGTTCTTTTCCTTTTGCTTTCCACTGTGCGCCCATGTTTCAGTTTCCTTATGGATGATGGCGGGCTTGATCGCCCCTACCGAGTCGTCGTCAACCTACCGATTATCACGATGCACACTTGCCTGCCTCGCACAACCCCGCTTACTACAATCCTTGACACCACTAGCCAAGCGCCCCCCCTATGAGCATTCCAACCCCACCCATCGGCCACTTTTTTAAACGTCTATTGGGCACATGGCAGCCAGCGCCTTGGATGCTGGCACTGGGAGCGTTCTTGCGAAGTCACACCTCTAACACGCGATGGGCTGGCGGTTGTACAGCTGCGGCAACTTGGATCAAAGCGCATCTGCGCTGGGTGCTCATTGCCCTAGCGCTGGTGGCGCTAGCCTTGCTGGGTGCACAGTACGGAAAAAAATGGTGGTATGGACTCACGCCGGAGCAAACGCCACCCATTAGCGTAGAGGCGACACTGCAAGCGCCGGGGCGTACCGAGATTGAGGCCGATAGCGCGGAGGCACGCGCGCCCAAACCCGTTGTGATTACTTTTTCAGCGGATGCCGCACCGCTATCGCAAGTTGGTAAAGAGGTTTTAGATGTCAGCATCACCCCCGCTGTGGAAGGTCGTTGGACGTGGGCTGCGGCGGATCGAATGGAGTTTCAACCCAAAGAGGATTGGCCCATCGGTCAGCTGTACAAAGTCAAGTTAGGTGACGACGCGCTCGCGCGGCACGTAGAGGTTGACACCACAAAGTTTGAATTTCATACCGCCAGTTTTAGCGCCACGGTGGATAGCGCCGAGTTCTACCAAGACCCCACCAATCCGGCCATTCGCCGCGCGTTGTACCAAGTCAGTTTTTCGCACCCAGTGAATGCCGCAGAGTTGGAGAAAAAAATCACCCTGAGCTTGGGTGATGATTGCAAAGGTGGTTTATTAGGACTCATCAAATGCAGCAGCGAAAATTTCAGTGTCACGCTGGATCGGTTTAAGCTGATCGCCACCATTCAATCTGCGCCGCTCAAAATTCCAGAGGCCAATCAATCGATGGTGCTACGTGTGGCGGCGGGTCTGAGCGCCGGCAAAGGCGGCGATGGATTGGCGCAAGACGTATTGAAGGCTGTGGAGATTCCTAGTCTTTACAGCTTGGAGATACGTAGCATGGGTGCGGGTATTGTGACGGGCGACAGTGGTGAGCCAGAGCATGTGCTGCACATTAGCGCCTCCATGGCGGTGCACGAGCGCGAGATGGCGCGAAGCGTACAAGCGTGGCTATTGCCCGAAAAAGAGAACGCGGCAGACAAGGAAAAAAAGAATTGGCAAAGCGACCCCAGCAGCGTCACCGAGGCTGTCCTCAAACGTGCCCGCGTTGTTAAGTTAGAACCCATTGCGGGTGAGCGAGAGGTGACGGAGTCCTTCAGCTTTCGGATGCCTAAAGCCGAAAGCGGCCGATATTTGTTGGTTCGCGTGGCGAAAGGCTTAAAAACGCCAGGCGGCCACCAAACGGGTAAGGAGCGGCAGAACATCGCTCTCATTAAAACCTTCGCACCAGAGCTCTCGATCATGAGCAAGGGCTCGCTGCTGGCGCTATCGGGCGAGAAAAAACTGCCCATTTTGGTACGCGATTTGCCCGGCATTCAGGTTGAGATTGGTCGCTTGCTGCCTCAGCAATTGCAGCATCTGGTGACGCAGTCGCAAGGTGAGTTCTCCCGTCCTGCGTTTTACAACGGCCTGACCGCCGATAACTTAACGGAGCGCTTTGAACAAATTATTCCGCTCAAGCTAAGACCTGGCAAATCGCACTACGAAACGGTAGATTTTGGCAAGTACTTAAAGACCACGGACAACGACAAACGCGGTATTTTCTTGCTCACCGTGCGCGGCTTCGATCCCGATCAAAAGAACGCCGTCGCTGATCAAGCAGGGAGAAGCGACAGCGAGGGCGATGACGAGGGCGAAAGCTCTGCGCAAGAGGGAGAAGAGCGTGAACAAGCCCGCGATGAGGCGCTTGGCAAAGAAGACAAGCGATTGGTGTTGGTGACTGATCTAGGCATGGTCGTTAAAAAATCAATCGACGGCACACGTGATGTCTTTGTACAAAGCATTGCCAATGGCAAGTCCGTCGAAGGCGCATCGGTCGAAGTTTGGGCGCGTAACGGCACCGTGATCATGAGTCAAAACACCGACAGCCTAGGACGCGCACGACTGGCTAACTTTTCAGGCTTTCAGCGCGAACGCGCACCGGTCGTGATCGTCGTGCGCAAAGCCGGTGACATGAGTTTTATGCCGCTCAACCGCTATGACCGCAGCCTCGATATGTCACGCTTTGATGTGGGCGGCTTGCGCAGCGCGGGCGTTCCCAACCAAATGACGGCTTATCTGTTCAGTGACCGAGGCATTTACCGCCCCGGCGACACGATGAACATTGGCTTGATTGTGAAAGCGGGCAATTGGAATACGTCTTTGAAAGACTTGCCCGTGGAGGCAGAAATTGTGGATGCGCGTGGCCTGCGCGTGCGACGCGAAAAATTGCGCCTAGGCAGTGGCGGTGCAGCCGAGTTGTCGCACACCACACAAGACACATCGCCCACAGGCAACTACACCATCAACCTATTTTTACCGCGTGAAACCGCCACGGGCAACACCGAGGCGACGGGCTTGCTGCTAGGCAGCACCAGCGTGAAGGTGCAAGAGTTTTTGCCAGATCGCACCAAGGTCACCGCCAAACTGAGTAGCGCCCCAGCGCAAGGATGGATCAAGCCGTCTGAAGTCAAAGCGCTCGTCAATGTGCAAAACTTGTTTGGCACACCAGCCCCCAATCGGCGTGTCGATGGCGTGCTCACGCTCACACCCGCTTACCCGTCTTTTAAAGGTTACGGCGACTACTCGTTTTACGATCCCATGCGCGCCAAAGACAAACAAAGCGAGGACTTCGGGTCGGTTCAAACAAACGACAAAGGCGATGCCGAGTTTGACCTTCGCCTAGAGCGCTTTAAAGATGCCACTTACCAACTGCACTTTTTGGCGCGTGCTTTTGAGCCTGAAGGTGGGCGCAGCGTATCCGCCGAAACGAGCGCGATGGTGAGCGATCTGCCCTACGTCATCGGCATCAAGGCAAATGGCAATACCAGCTACATCAGCAAAGGGGCAGCGCAAAGCATGACCGTGATTGCCCTTGATCCGCAAGCGCAAAAAATAGGCTTGAATGGACTCAAGCTTGAGCGCTTAGAGCGCAAAGTGCTCTCCGTTTTGGTGAAGCAAAACAATGGCGTTTACCGCTACGAGTCACGGCGCAAAGAGGTGAGCCTAGAGAGCAAACCTTTTGCCATCGCCGCCAGCGGCATGAGTGTCAATCTGGATACGACAACACCCGGCAACTTTGCCTACGTCGTGCGCAACGCGGAAGGTTTGGAGCTCAACCGCATGGAGTACAGCGTTGCGGGCAATGCCAATGTGTCGCGCAAATTAGATCGCAATGCCGAGCTGGAGCTCACACTCAACAAGAAAGACTACAACCCCGGTGAAGAGCTAGAGATCAGCATCCGCGCTCCGTATGTAGGCGCAGGACTCATCACCATTGAGCGCGACAAAGTTTATAGCCACACATGGTTTAAAGCCGACAAAACCGCGTCCGTACAAAAGATCACGCTGCCCAAAGATTTTGAAGGCACGGGCTATGTGAGCGTTCATTTTGTGCGCAATCTAGCGTCTGACGAAATCTACACAAGCCCGCTCAGCTATGGCTCGGTACCGTTTGCGACCAGCTTATCGAAGCGAACAGCCAACATTCAACTAACCAGTACGGAATTAGTCAAGCCTGGCCAAACGATCAAGATGAAACTGACCAGTGACAAACCGACACGTGCGGTCGTGTTTGCGGTTGACGAGGGCATCTTGCAAGTGGCTCGCTATAAAACCCCCGATCCGTTGGCACACTTCTTTCAAAAGCGCGCCCTTGAGGTCAGCACCTTGCAAACGCTGGATTTGATCTTGCCGGAATTTAAAAAGTTGATGCGTGCCGCAGCCCCCGGTGGGGATGCTGAGGGCGAACTAGGTAAACATTTAAACCCCTTCAAGCGCAAGCGTGATAAGCCTGTGGCGTACTGGTCTGGTCTGGTGGACGTGAACGGCTCGCGCGAGTTTAGTTACACCGTCCCCGAGAGCTTTAATGGCAGCTTGCGCGTGATGGCCGTGGCCGTCAACGATGAGGCCATCAGCGCCGCATCCACCAAGAGCGTGGTGCGTGGCGATATGGTGATCTTGCCCAACGTCCCGACATCGCTCGCCCCGGGTGACACGGTAGAGGTCGGCGTGGGATTGGCCAACAACATCTTGCGTTCGGGCAAGGACGTGCCGATTGCGCTCAAGCTAGAGACCACGGGCGGCCTAGAAGTTGTGACATCAAGCGGCGCGGCGACTGCGGCGACGCAAACGCTCAAGATCAATGAACGCAGCGAAGGCAGCACACGCTTTCAGATTCGCGCCAAAGCGGGCGCGGCGGCTCAGCTAGGCTCGGCCAGCGTGGTTCTGACGGCGCAGTACAAAGACTACAGCGCAAGGCTGAGCACCGATGTGAGCGTGCGCCCCGCATCGCCCTATGTCAGCTTGGTTCAGGCCGGCAGCGTCCAAGGTGCAGGCGAGCTGCAGTCGCAAGCTGATCTGTATCCCAACTATCGCAAGAGCGATGTGGCGGTGTCGGCCGCGCCTTGGGCTTTCTCGGTTGGACTGATCCGTTACCTAGAGGCCTACCCATACGGTTGCACCGAGCAAATCACCAGTCAAACCTACCCGGCTGTGATGCTCTCCACCCGCCCCGAACTTTATACCGAGGTGATGCGCAGCAAAGATGCGGCCAGCCCCGCGTTTGAGAAGGACGCACGCAAAGCGGCTGATCTGGCGCTTAGCCGCTACCTCGTTCAATTACGCTCACGCCAAACCAGCGAAGGCGGCTTTTCCCTGTGGCCCGGTAGCGATGCGAATACGTTTGCCACGGTCTATGCCGCGCAGCTTTTGATGGAGGCCAAGGAGCGCAAACTCAATGTGCCGCAAGACATGCTGGACAAAGCCAACGTGTACATGCAAGGACTGGCTGGAGGCGCTGTTCGGCGCAATGTCTCGGAGTGGCGACAACGCGCGCAAGGCGCTTATTTACTAACTCGCCAAGGCATTGTGGTGCCAGCGGCTCTGGCTAATTTGCGCGAAGCCCTGCGCAGCAATGCCGCATGGTCAAAAGACATTGGTGCGGTTTATCTAGCCGCTAGCTATCAGCTACTCAAGCAAGACAGCGTCGCGGCAGAGTTGCTCCAACCGGTTTGGGCAGAGCTACTTGATCGCACCGCAAAAACGGGCGCAGCAGGCAAACGCAATATATGGGATCAGTACAACGACCCCATTGTTCATGACTCCGCCCTGCTCCAGATCGTGGCTAAGCACTTTCCGCTACGTCTCAAAGCTTTGCCTGCCACGGCTTGGGTACGCCTCGCCGAACAATTGAAAGAAGGTTGGTACAACAGCCTTTCGTCGGCATCGATGCTGATGGCGATTGATGCTTACGGTCAAGCGGTCGGTCAAAGCGCCTCTGGAAAAGTCAGCGCCACAGCAACCGACACCACAGGCAAAAAACTTGACATCTTGCTCGGGGCTTTAAACCCAATGGCTCGGGCGGCTGTACCTGCTAACACGGCCAAACTCAAACTGAGTAACGCCGCAGACTTCCCGCTTTATTACTCGTGGACGGAGCAAGGTTTTGAAAAAAATGTGCCTGATAAAGCCTTGTCACAAGGCCTAGAGATCATCCACGAGGTGCTGGACAGCAAAGGCAGCGTCGTCACCCAAGCCAAGCTGGGCGATGAGCTATCGGTGCGGGTGCGTGTACGAAGTTTAGGCGCAGCGTCTATTGCGAACGTTGCCTTGGTCGATGTGCTGCCCGGTGGCTTAGAGCCCGTCCTGCAAGCCGCTGGCGAGTCCTCAGCCAACAGCGACGCGCCACTGTGGCAACGCCGTATCGGTGGACGCGGCTCTTGGCGCGTGGACTATGCGGACATCCGTGAAGACCGCGTCGTGTTTTATGGCTCGGTGGGCAAAGACGTGCAAGAAGTGATCTACAAAGTACGCGCGACCAATGTGGGTGAATTCGTCACACCAGCCGCCTATGGCGAAGCCATGTATGACCGCCGCGTCTTTGCCAGATCGCTGGGCGGTAAATTCTCCGTTGTAGCCAAGTAAAAATGCCCTTCCAGAGCCCATTTCAAAAGCTGGCAAGCCTGTAAGCCTTATGGATAGGCGCTCTTGGAAGCCTCTTGCCCGCAAGCCTTTCATCATTTGGCCTGCGGGCTGCCTACTGGTTTTAATTTTGCTGCGCGTGTGGCCTAGCGCCGACTTGGCAGACGCCGTGGGGACATCCCGCGCGGTGTATGCCAGCGACCACAGCCTGATGCGGCTAACGCTGGCCCCTGATGAGCAGTACCGGCTGTGGGTACCGCTTGCCAACATCAGCCCTGCGCTTGTTGATGCCGCGCTCATCTACGAAGACCGCTACTTTTATTGGCACTACGGTGTCAACCCTCTGGCCTTGGTGCGCAGCGCTTGGCACACGGCCACGGGCCATAGGCGCATGGGAGGCTCGACGCTGACCATGCAATTGGCCAGGCGGCTCTACGGCATCGATAGCCGAACCATGGGCGGCAAGCTGTATCAAACATTGGCAGCGGTATGGCTAGAGATGCGCTACAGCAAACGCGCCATTTTGGAGGCCTACCTCAACACCGCGCCCTATGGCAGCAACATTGAAGGCACGGGCGCAGCGTCACTCATTTACTTTCACAAAGAGGTCAACCAGCTCACGCTACCTGAGGCATTAACGCTGGCGGTGATTCCGCAAAATCCGGTGAAGCGAACCGCCGAACGAGGTCATAACTCCGAGCTACAAACAGCGCGCGAGCGGCTTTGGACTTTGTGGGTCGCGCGTGACCCCAGCGCCGCCAGATTTACCAGCGAAGCCAGTTTGACCCTCAACACACAAGGGCGCAGTCAACTGCCTTTTTTAGCGCCGCACACAACCGATCGATTGCTGGCCGAGTACCCCAAAGCCCGCACGATTGAGACCACGCTGGACATCCGTATGCAGCGCGTGGTTGAGCGCGTCACCCAGCAATACCTGCGCGAGCGACAAGGCGTTGGACTCGTCAACGCCAGTGCGCTCTTGCTCGATGCGCAAACGATGGAGGTGCGGGCGGCACTGGGTTCTGCCAACTTCAATGATGAATCCATTCAAGGGCAAGTGAACGGACTGATGGCCAAGCGATCGCCTGGCTCCACCCTCAAACCCTTCATCTATGCGCTGGCGCTCGATCAAGGACTGCTGCATCCTAAAACCGTTTTAAAAGACGCACCCACTTCATTTGGCCCGTTCTCACCTGAGAATTTCGACGGTCGATTTGCAGGCCCCATTGCGGCGCAAGACGCACTGATCCGCAGCCGCAACATACCCGCCGTTGCCGTTGCCGCCAAACTCAGCAAACCCAGCCTGTACGACTTCATGAAGCTCGCGGGCGTCGGCCATCTGCAAAGCGAGCAGCACTACGGCTTGGCACTGGTGCTGGGTGGTGGCGAGGTCACCATGGAAGAGCTCGCATCCCTCTACGCTGTGCTGGCCAATCAAGGCACGCTGGGCACGATTCGTTATTTGAAAGACGCGCCGAGCAGCGCACCACCCAGCAGATTTTTCAAGCCTTCTCGTTCTACGACTGACCAGCAGGGGCTTACTCTGCTCAGTCCAGAAGCCGCTTTTATGACGCTCGATATGCTGCGTCAAACCCCGCGCCCCGATACCGCTAGCGCAGCAAGACCGCCGATTGCTTGGAAAACAGGAACCTCTTGGGGCTTTCGCGACGCTTGGACAGCGGGGGTATTTGGCCGCTACGTGCTGGTGGTGTGGATGGGCAATTTTGATGGCGCGGGCAACCCAGCACTCATCGGTATCGACGCGGCGGCACCGCTGTTTTTACGCATCGTGGATGCCCTGCGCGCCGAAGGCTTAGAGGCGGCTGCACAAGAGCAACAACTACCCGCCAACTTACGCAAGATCGAAGTCTGCGCCGCAACGGGCGGACTCCCCGATGACCTATGCCCCGTCAAAACCCAAAGCTGGTTTATTGCAGGACGCTCACCCATCACACAAAGCAGCTTGCACCGCAAAGTGTGGATCGACCCTGCTACGGGCAAAGTCGTCTGTCCGAGCAGTCCAGCAGAGCAAGCCAAATTACGCGAATTGGTTGTGGAAGACTGGGGCACCGATATGCAAAAGCTCTTCATGCAGTCGGGACTCGGTCGGCACTCGCACATGCAAGCACCTCAAGGCAAACACAGCCCAAGTGTTCATTGCGACTCGCCTCACGCCATTGATGTAACGGCAGATAACACCAATGCCCCCGTCATCACATCCCCACTGCGCGGCGTGCACTATGTGATGCGCATCAGCAAACCAGAGCCCATCTTGCTACGGGCAGAAGCGGCGGCAGGATCACACGTTTTGTATTGGTTTGCTGACGATAGTTTGATTGGCAAAACCAAACCCGGCGTTGGTTTGGCGTGGCAGCCAACCACCAGCGGCACCGCAACACTGCGCGTTGTGGACGACGCGGGCAGAGCCCAAACACGGGAGGTTACGATTGAACTTGCACCATAATCGTAGACACATTTATCCAAAAGGAAATCCCACATGCTGTTTAGCAAACTACTACCCAAAGAAGGTAATTTTTTTGAGATGTTTAACCAGCACGCCTCTTGCATCGTCGAGGCGGCGCAGGCCTTCTCCAAGTTGGTGGCCAACTACAGTGACCCCCATCTGCGCGAGAGCTATAACCGCGATGTGGACAACGCCGAGCACTCGGCCGATCGCATTACGGCCGATGTCAATCGCCTCATTCACAAAACCTTTATTACGCCCATTGATCGCGAGCAAATTCACTCGCTCATTAACACCATGGACGATGTGGCCGACCTGATCCAAGACTGCGCCGAAGCGATGGCGCTGTACGACCTCAAGCACACGACCGACGAGATCACGCGCCTAACGGACATTAGTTTGAAGTGCTGTGAGCGCCTTAAAGATGCGGTGGGTTTGCTGCCCCATATCGCCGACGCGAAAACCGCCGAAGCAGCGCTAAAAACCTGCGAAGAGATCGACAAGCTCGAATCCGATGCCGACCGCGTGATGCGCTCAGCCATGAGCAAGCTGTTCCGTGAAGAGCCCGAAGTGCGCGAGGTCATTAAGCTCAAGGCTATTTACGAGTTGCTAGAGACTATCACCGATAAGTGCGAAGACGTGGCCAATCACATTGAAGGCATTGTGCTGGAGAACTCTTGATGGACGGCTCCCTACCCACTCAGACCGCCCTAGCGGTTGTCATCTTTTTAGTGGTGCTGGCCTTGGCTTTTGACTTCATGAATGGCTTTCATGATGCCGCCAACTCAATTGCCACCATTGTTTCAACCGGCGTTTTAAAGCCTGGGCAGGCTGTCGCGTTTGCCGCATTTTTTAACGCTCTGGCCATTTTTGTATTTGGCTACGCTGTTGCCGCCACCATGGGTAAGGGGCTTGTCCACAAAGAGCTGGTTGATATTCATGTGGTGTTTGGTGCGCTCATTGGTGGTTTGGTCTGGAATACGGTAACGTGGTTTTATGGCATCCCTAGCAGCAGCTCGCATGCCTTGGCCGGCGGTATTTTGGGCGCTGCGGTCACCAAGGCAGGAGCCGGTGCCGTCATCGCCAGCGGGTTCATCAAAATTGTGATTTTTATTTTTGTCTCACCGCTTCTTGGTTTTGTCCTAGGTTCGCTCTTGATGGTCGCTGTCGCTTGGGCATGCCGCAAAACCGCGCCCGCTAAAGTGGATCGTCTCTTTAGACGGCTGCAACTGCTGTCCGCAGCCGCGTTTAGCCTTGGACACGGTGGCAATGACGCACAAAAAACAATCGGCATTATTTGGATGCTACTGATTGCAACCGGCTACGCTGCGTCCACCGATAAGTCCCCCCCCCTTTGGGTAGCCGTTTGTGCCTATACAGCCATTGGTGCAGGCACCATGTTTGGTGGCTGGCGCATCGTCAAGACCATGGGACAGAAAATCACCAAACTCAAACCAGTTGGCGGATTTTGTGCAGAAGGTGCAGGCGCGATCACGCTGTTTCTCAACACATTTTTAGGCGTACCCGTCTCCACCACTCACACCATTACCGGCGCGATTGTGGGCGTGGGCTCTACGCAGCGTGCCAGCGCTGTGCGCTGGGGCGTAGCCGGCAACATTATTTGGGCATGGGTTTTCACCATTCCAGCCAGCGCCTTTGTTGCTGCTGTGGCTTATTGGCTGAGTCTGCAAATTTTTTAAGTAGCGCGGCTAAGCGCTGCCACGTGCAGCGTATTCAAAGTAGCGCTGCCCGGTGAATGCAATCGCGGACATCAAAGCCGTTGCACCTACCAGCAAAGCCACGATCACCCCGAATATGGTGATGCCCACCGAGGCTCCAGCGCTGTGGCCAAGCGGCGCATCCGCGTTGTAGCGCTCATTCCATTTGGCTTGTGAGCACAGGCCATTCACAATCGCGGCCAAGCAAGCGGCAAAAAGCGACACCCCAAAGAGCGGCATTAAGACCCATGCCAAGCGATCATCGTGCCCCAGTCGCATCATTCGGCTAACTCCGTACAGCCCCAGCGCAGTTGCCAAGAGATACACCCATGCCCATAGATCACGCACCCCTTTGAGGTAAAAGCGATGCGCGCCGCATGTACCTAGCAACAAAGCGAGATAGACACTGTGTGTTTTGTTTTTCATGAAGTTTTATCCCAATGTTTTGATGACTAACCCCAGCAGCGCACAGGCAGCAATCACGTGAATGACGTTGCATTTGTATTTGAAAAGTGCAATGGTGGCGCCAACGGCCATGCATGCCGAGGTCACGTCAAAAGCACCATGCCATCCGTCTGGCCACAGCACGTGGTAGCCGAAAAAGAGCGCTAAATTGAAAACAGCACCCACAACAGCCGCCGTAATCGCCGTGAGAGGCGCTGTCAACTTCAAATTGTTGTGCGTCGATTCGACAAAGGGGCCGCCAGTCAGAATAAAAATAAAAGAGGGCAAAAATGTAAACCACGTCACCACAATTGCCGCCAGCGTACCGGCTAAAAACAACGCCTGTCCACCCAACAGTGCTTTTGTATAGCCGGTCACAAATGCAATAAACGCAACCACCATGATCAAGGGCCCGGGTGTCGTTTCACCAAGCGCCAAACCATCCATCATTTGGGTCGCAGAGAGCCAATGAAAATCCCCAACAGCACCTTGATAAACATAGGGTAGTACCGCATACGCTCCACCAAAGGTTAGCAGCGCAGCCTTGGTGAAAAACCAACTCATCTGCACGTAGGTGTGACTCCAACCAAAGATAGCCACGATCACCGCAAAAGGAATCGCCCAAAGTAGCCCCCCCATCAACACCACGCGAACAAACCGACCCCAAGTCCACCTTGCATGTGCAGGCGTTGGCGTATCGTCATCGATGATGGCTTTGCCAAACGATGTTTGTGCTGCACCATGTCCGCCACCGATTTGAAACGCATGCGGCGACCATCGCGCGCCCACGTAACCCACGCACGCAGCCGTCAAAACAATCCAAGGAAAGGGCAAATTAAGCGCAAAGATAGTAACAAACGATGCGCCCGCAATTGCCCACAGCGCAAAGCCCTTGAGGGCACGAGAACCTATACGCACCGCAGCTTGCAGCACAATCGCTGTCACGGCAGGCTTGATGCCATCAAACAGTCCAGCAACCCAAGGCAAAGAGCCATACGCGATGTAAACCCACGACAAACCAATCAGAATAAATAACGAGGGCAACACAAACAAAACACCCGCCACAATGCCGCCCCAAGTTCGGTGCATCAACCAGCCCATGTAGGTGGCCAGTTGCTGAGCTTCAGGGCCTGGCAGCAGCATGCAATAGTTCAATGCGTGCAAGAACCGCTTTTCAGATATCCACCTGCGCTCCTCGATCAACGCCTTGTGCATGACCGCTATTTGTCCAGCAGGACCGCCAAAACTGATAAAGCCCAGTTTGAACCAAAAACTGAAAGCTTGCCAAAAGCTAACGGGAGCCGCAAGAGATGCTTGCTGTGTATCTGTCATCGCTTTCATTTTGACCTAAAAATACGAACGAAAAAAAGCCCAGCATCTGCTGGGCTTGTTGCGTGGCTCTATTCAAGCCCTGCTGTTAGTGGCTTAGTAACGTGAACCGCCACCATTACCGCCGTAGCCACCGCCGCCGCCTTCACGACGACCGCCACCACCGCCGTAACCACCGCCACCGCCACCAAAACCACCGGTGCGGGGAGGACGTGGCTCCATTGGACGAGCTTCGTTCACCACTAAATTACGACCAGCCATCGGCTGATCATGCAAACCAGCGATAGCTGCTTGCGCTTCTGCATCGCTACCCATTTCGACAAAGCCGAAACCTTTCGAGCGGCCAGAGTCACGTTCCATCATGACCTTGGCACTACCGACATTGCCGTAGGCACTGAATGCTTGTTGAAGATCGGCGTCGCGCACGGTGTATGGCAGGTTGCCTACGTACAATTTATTACCCATAAACTCAAGTTCCCTTTAAGGGACTCCTATAAAAACAAAAAATAAAAATACCAATCTTTATTATGCGCGACATTGGTGCAGCGCCTAGTGCCGATGCAAAAGATTTATGAGGTTTTCGGGTAAACACTGATATTTTTGTTGCCTATTTTTCAATTTCGTTGCGTCAATCCGACAAAACGCCGCTCAATGAGCCATCCAAAGAGCGCATCGCCTCCTTGCCGCCTTTTCGATTGCAGAAAGCTACAATGACCCGGCTAAGCTTAAACGTTAGGCTTTTAAGCCGTATCAATTCAAAGGGCAACGATGGAAAACATGAATCAGCAAGTGAAAGCAATCGATGAAAAATTTTGCAGCGAATGCGGTTCTGTCATCAAGTCCAAAGCAGAAATTTGCCCCAAATGTGGCGTTCGGCAAATGAACCCGCCAACCGCCATCAATCTTGGCCTAGTTGCACCCAACGGAAAAAGCCGTATTGCCGCTGCACTTTTTGCGTTTTTTCTTGGTGGCCTTGGTGGCCACAAGTTTTATCTTGGCCAAATCGGGCTGGGTATCGTCTATCTCGTCTTTTGCTGGACATTCATTCCTGCCATCATTTCTTTTATTGAGTTCATCTTATTCCTCACCATGAGCGATGAGAAATTCAATCAAAAATACGGGCAGGCCTAGCCCAGCGGTTAAGCGAAGCGACCTACTGGTATGCTAGACATCGCACAACCCTCTGGGCATCCACCCCATCTACGCATGTCACGTGACTCAAAGTTTCTTGAAGCTTCAGCAGCGCTGGGCTATCAGTTTGATGGCGAGATCAAGATCGGTGGCAACTACGTGCCACTTATTCAAGATGGCAACCACATTTATATCA
The DNA here is from genome assembly GCA_964485285.1 of uncultured Burkholderiaceae bacterium. Lineage (GTDB taxonomy): Bacteria > Pseudomonadota > Gammaproteobacteria > Burkholderiales > Burkholderiaceae_C > JASGCK01. The sequence continues at coordinate 29,906 of CAZAIW010000003.1, forward strand.
GCGGACAAATTCCAAGGGTTGGTAACGAAGTCGTTGTAACAGGAGCCGCCGGCACAAAGGTAACCCTTGTGCAAGCGCAATTGGCAGCCAAAGTTTCGACTATGCGGGCACTTGCCTTGCTTCAGCGCACCCTTGGAACCCTAGAGCGAGTCAACAAGATATTGAAGATCAATGTTTATGTACAGTCTGAGCCATCATTCACTCAACAAAGCGAAGTTGCTGACGGAGCCTCGGAAATTCTCTACGCAGTGCTTGGTCAAGCCGGTGCGCATACCCGCACATCCGTTGGCGTTCTTCAATTACCAAAGAACGCAACGGTCGAAATAGACCTCATAGCGACTGTCACGCCACAATGAACGAGATGCCGCCTCCCTCAGTAGGACTGACAAATTACAAACAGCTGAAACTCATAAGCATTCGTGCTTATTGAATTGCTATTCGCGCACCACCATTCACACACACTCACACACCCTGCTTCAAGCTGGCCTCAATAAACATGTCAAGGTCGCCGTCGAGCACCTTTTGCGTTGCCGAGGTCTCGACGTTGGTACGCAAATCTTTAATGCGTGACTGATCCAGCACGTAGCTGCGGATTTGATGTCCCCAGCCCACATCGGTTTTGGTGTCCTCTAATTTTTGTTGTTCAGCTTGGCGCTTTTTCATCTCGAAGTCATACAGACGCGAGCGCAAACGCTTCCACGCCACATCACGGTTGCTATGCTGGCTGCGTCCATCTTGACACTGCACCACGATGCCTGTTGGAATATGTGTCAAGCGCACCGCCGAGTCGGTCTTGTTAATGTGTTGACCACCCGCACCACTGGCGCGGAAAGTGTCGGTTCTGACATCCGCAGGATTGATGTCAATCTCGATAGAGTCGTCCACTTCGGGATAAACGAACACGCTAGCAAAGCTGGTGTGACGACCGCCCGATGAGTCAAATGGCGACTTGCGAACCAACCGATGCACACCCGTCTCGGTGCGCAGCAGTCCAAAGGCATACTCGCCTTCAATCTTGATCGTGGCGCTTTTAATACCCGCTGTATCGCCTGCTGTTTCATCTTCCAAAATAGCTTTAAAACCTTTGCGCTCGGCGTAGCGTAAATACTGCCGCAGCAGCATCGAGGCCCAATCACACGCCTCGGTGCCTCCTGCGCCAGCTTGAATATCAAGGAATGCAAAGCATGGGTCTGCCGGGTTGTTGAACATGCGCCGAAACTCTAAGCCCTCCACCTCTTTGGTGATCTTGGCCGTCTCGCCTTCAATAGTCAAAATGCCGTCCACGTCATCATCAGCACGGCTCATCTCAAACAGCTCGGTGCTGTCCGCTATCTCACTATGCAAGCGCTGTAGCGCCAGCACCACGCCCTCTAATTCTTTGCGCTCTTTGGCCAGCGCCTGCGCCCGCTTCGGATCGTTCCAAACAGCCGGGTCTTCTAGCGCCGCGCGAACATCTTCTAGTTTTCGCTCTTTGTTATCGTAGTCAAAGATACCCCCGAAGCTCGCGCTCGCGAGCGGCAAGGTCGATCAATAAGTTTGAAAGAGCGTTGATGCGTTCAATATCCATGGTGCGTATCCGTCTAATGTTTGATTGGCAATGTAATGACTAACCGCGCATTTTCGCATGCAGACAACTCTTAGCTGCTTGGCGCATAAGCATTGCAGTTTTTCTTGGTTCTCTTTTGATGGAAACATTTTTAGACTACCTCGTTCTTTATCCATTAACGAGAGGTCTGCTTTATGTTTCGCCCTATTTTGACGGTTCAACGTGCATTTGGAGTTTTGTTGTTTGTGCTTGCAGCATTCGGTATGAATGCTTTTGCACAAACAACGCTTTTAAATGTCTCATACGACCCTACCCGCGAGTTTTACCAAGACTTTAATGCGGAATTTATAAAACAATGGAAAAGCAAAACCGGCGAGGATATTGCCATCAAACAGTCGCATGGTGGCTCAGGTAAACAAGCTAGGGCCGTCATCGATGGACTAGGCGCTGATGTGGTGACATTGGCCTTGGCATATGACATTGATGTGATTGCCGAAAAGTCTAATAAGTTGCCTGCTGCATGGCAAAAGCGTCTGGCACATAACAGTTCACCCTACACGTCAACTATTGTGTTTTTAGTGCGCAAAGGGAACCCCAAAGGCATTAAAGATTGGGCAGACTTGGTGCGCGATGGTGTGGAGGTTGTGACCCCTAACCCTAAAACGTCAGGTGGTGCGCGTTGGAACTATTTGGCGGCTTGGGCTTACAGCTTGAAGCAAACCGGCGGCACAGAAGGTAAGGCCAAAGAATTTGTCCGCAAACTTTACGCCAACGTGAAGGTGCTTGACTCAGGCGCACGCGGCGCAACCACTTCTTTTGCCGAGCGCGGTATTGGAGATGTTCTGTTGGCGTGGGAAAACGAAGCTTTTTTAGCCGTCAATGAGCTCGGTAAGGATCGATTTGAAATCATCGTTCCTTCGATATCTATTCTGGCCGAGCCTCCCGTCTCCGTTGTCGATCAAGTGGCCACCAAGCACGGTACGCTAAAAGCGGCGCAGGCTTACGTTGATTACTTGTACTCGCCTATTGGACAAAAGCTAGCGGCTAAACACTACTTCCGCCCCATCAAGCCTGAATACGCCGACAGCGCTGACCTGAAACGGTTTGCCAAAGTAAAACTCGTGACCATTGGTGATGTATTTGGTGGATGGCAAAAAGCCCAGAAGACACATTTTGACGACGGCGGTGTATTTGACCAAATCATTGCGCGTCCATGATTCATCCCTTTCGCTTAGCGAGGCGCACCTATACGGTGCTGCCGGGTCAAGGTCTAACGCTAGGACTCACGCTGCTCTACTTGTCATTGATTGTGCTCATTCCGCTACTGGCTGTATTTATCAAAAGCAGCTCGCTAACGGCTCATGAGTTTTGGCAAGCGGTCACTGCCCCGCGTGTTTTGGCTTCCTACCGTTTGTCGTTTGGTTTGTCGTTATTGGCAGCCGCCATCAACACCGTTTTTGGTTTGCTGCTGGCCTGGTCACTGGTTCGCTACTCGTTTGCAGGCAAGCGAATCATTGATGCCTTGGTTGATTTGCCCTTTGCATTACCCACGGCGGTGGCAGGCATTTCGCTCACCGTGCTGTACGCAAAAAATGGCTGGCTCGGTCAGTATTTGGAGCAATGGGGTATTCAAGTGGCTTTTCGTCCATTAGGCGTGCTCGTGGCACTGGTGTTTATTGGACTACCTTTTGTGGTGCGAACCGTTCAGCCCATTTTGGAAGACTTAGAGGTTGAGCTTGAAGAAGCCGCCAGCTGCCTTGGTGCGAGCCGATTTCAAACTTTTTGGCACGTCACGCTGCCTACCTTACTACCCGCCATTTTGACTGGCTTTTCTCTAGCCTTTGCCCGTGCCGTTGGCGAATATGGATCGGTCATTTTTATTGCGGGCAACATCCCGATGGTGTCAGAAATTACACCCCTGATGATCATCAGCAAACTTGAACAATACGACTACGCTGGCGCTACCGCCATTGCGGTTGTGATGCTTGTCACCGCTTTTGCGCTACTGCTACTGATCAATTTGCTGCAATCGTGGACCAGTCAGCGCACAGGAAAAATCACTCATGAGTCACGCCACCATTTTTGAACACTCTGCTGCCACACGAGAAAGTCGTTGGGTCAAATGGCTCATCCTCGGTCTGTCGTTGTCGTTTTTCGTTATCTTTTTGCTGCTGCCGCTATTCACGGTGTTTACTGAGGCTCTGCGCAAGGGTTGGGAGACTTATCTTGCCGCCCTAACCGATGGCGACACCCGCAGCGCCATCGCGCTCACGCTGCTCGCCGCCGCTATCGCAGTCCCACTCAATTTGGTCTTTGGCGTATGTGCCGCTTGGGCGATTGCTAAATTTGAGTTTTGGGGCAAGCAACTACTCATCACGCTGATTGACCTGCCTATCTCCGTCTCTCCTGTTGTTGCAGGCCTCAGCTACGTACTGGTCTTTGGCGCACAAGGATGGCTCGGGCCGTGGTTGGATGCACATGACATCAAAATTATTTTTGCTATTCCTGCCATTGTGCTCACCACCATTTTTGTCACCTTCCCCTTTGTAGCGCGAGAGTTAATCCCGTTGATGCAAGCACAAGGTAGTGAAGAGGAGGAAGCTGCGATTGTGCTGGGAGCTAGTGGTTGGCAAACATTTTGGTATGTCACGTTGCCCAACATCAAATGGGGGCTCCTTTATGGTGTCATTTTGTGTAACGCGCGTGCCATGGGCGAGTTTGGCGCTGTCAGCGTTGTCTCCGGACATATCCGAGGTCTCACCAACACACTGCCCCTACACGTCGAGATTCTCTACAACGAATACCAATTTGCCGCCGCTTTTGCCGTTGCATCTTTATTGGCCTTGTTGGCACTGGTAACACTCGTCATCAAAACTTGGGCCGAACACCAAACACAACAGAATCTAAAGCACTCGAGCGATACACCATGAGCATTGAAGTTAAAAACATCCACAAATCCTTTGGCAGTCATATTGCCCTAGGCGACATCACACTGAACTTTCCCAATGGTGAGTTGGTTGCCTTACTGGGCCCATCGGGATGCGGCAAAACAACTTTGCTACGCATCATTGCGGGTCTGGAGCAAGCCGACAGCGGTTTAGTCTTGCTAGAAGGAGAGGATGCCTCGCATACCCATGTGCGCGAACGACAAGTTGGCTTCGTGTTCCAGCATTACGCTTTGTTTCGGCACATGAGCGTGTTTGACAACGTCGCATTTGGACTGCGCATGAAACCACGCCACACGCGCCCCACCGATGCACACATCCGAATCAAGGTACATGAATTGCTACAGCTGGTGCAATTGGATTGGCTCGCGGATCGCTTTCCATCGCAACTGTCTGGAGGGCAGCGCCAGCGCATTGCTTTAGCCCGTGCTTTGGCGGTAGAGCCGCGCGTGCTGCTGCTTGATGAGCCATTTGGCGCGTTGGACGCAAAGGTACGTAAAGACTTGCGCCGTTGGCTACGCCGGCTGCATGATGAGCTGCACATCACCTCCCTTTTCGTCACGCACGACCAAGATGAAGCGCTTGAAGTTGCCGATCGCGTGGTGCTCATGGATCATGGAAAAGTGGAACAAGTTGGAACCCCGCAAGAGGTGTATCGCCACCCTGCCACGCCTTTTGTTTATAAATTTTTAGGTGCCGTTAATACATTCCAAGGGCGTATCGAGGGTCAAGGATTGCGAGTTGGCGAAGCCTTGCTGGCGCATCCCAGCGCCGCATTCGATCACGGGGCATCCGTCATCGCTTTCGCGCGTCCCCACGAATTAGAAATAACGCCTTTAGAGGCTCCCCACAAAGAGACTCCGCATGAAAGCGGTATTCGCGCCACCATTTCACGCATTCTTGCGCTCGGGGTCACGGCTCGCATTGAGCTGTTGGGCACCGAGTCCGCAGAGCACTTTGAGGTTGAAATCACGCATGAGCGCTTGCAAACCCTCGGCTTGCACGAAGGGCAAACGGTACGCTTAGCGCCATCACAATTAAAAATGTTTGAGAGCACACATGAACTTCCAACAACTACGCATCATTCGTGAAACCGTACGTCATCACTTCAATTTGACGGATGCAGCTAATGCGCTCTTTACCTCGCAATCGGGTGTCTCTAAACACATCAAAGACCTAGAGGACGAGCTGGGCGTAGAAATTTTTGTTCGCAAAGGTAAACGCTTGCTTGACCTCACCCCACCTGGCGAGGAGTTGCTCGTGATGGTTGAACGCCTACTGATGGAAGCTAGCAATATCAAGCGCTTGGCCGAGCAATATAGCCAGCGCGACGAAGGTCAATTGTGTATTGCGACGACGCATACGCAAGCACGCTACGCATTGCCATCGGTGATCAGCTTATTCAAGCAAACGTTTCCGCGCGTACATCTCAAACTTCACCAAGGCAGTCCCAATGAAATTGCGCAACTGCTCACCAGCGGACAAGCCGATATAGGTATTGCGACGGAGTCACTGGACAACGTCGCTGGACTTGTCTCCTTCCCCTACTACACTTGGCACCATGGCATTGTTGTTCCGGCTCATCACTCGCTGGCAACGTGCAAACCTTTAACCCTAGAGGCACTCGCCAACTACCCGCTCATCACTTATCACGAAGGTTTTACCGGGCGCGCACGCATCGACCAAGCCTTTGC
>CAZAIW010000004.1:0-5425 GCA_964485285.1 uncultured Burkholderiaceae bacterium
CGGTACGCGCTTCCAGTGCTGTTCCGGGTGTGTTTCCGCCCGTCAAAATTGGATCAGCCGAGTATGTCGATGGCGGCTTGGTGTCGCCAGTTCCGGTGCGTTATGCGCGGCAAATGGGCGCGACCGTGGTGGTGGCGGTAGACATCTCTTCTGCCCCCGAGGGTGAGAGCACCGATAGCGTGCTGCAAATTTTGCTCAAGACATTTAGCATCATGAGCAAAAGCATTAACAGTTTTGAAAACAAGGATTCCGATGTCCTCATCAAGCCTGCGTTGGTGGGCGTTGCCAGCTCGGACTTCACAGCTAGAAAGCGCTCGATTGAAGCGGGTAGGGCAGCGATGCTCGCCGAGCTACCTAAGCTCAAGGCGCTTTTGGCGCGGTAGGTTAGCATGCCATACGGATTTTTACGATACAAAAAATATCTTGTATAGTAAAAATTTTAGCTGGACTTCCACTAGTCGCCCAAGTCCTATCCCGCCCCTATGGCTTGCCAGCACGGGGCGTTGGCATTGAGCCATTGGCGCGCAGGCGCGAGGCTGTGATTTTTCCAAGGATGGAAATCTTTGCGCAAGTAGCTCATAGTCGGTGGGATAACCGCCCACACCATGCCCTTTGTGGGGTGCCAAAAATAGCGGATGGCAGACCACCACGTCGAAGGATGCCAAAGTGTTTTGTCGCGGCTTAAATTACTCAGGGTTTGTTTGCCCGCTTCGGTGGTAAACCACACTAAAGCGAAGAGGAAAGCAATGACTCGGTTTCGGTTGCGACCACCGCATGCTTGGTACAGATCAAAGGCGACGGAGCGGTGTTCGCTCTCTTCGCTGGCATGCCAGCGCCAAAGCTGCTGCATATCGGGCGTTGCCTTGGCTAGTAGGTCAGGGCGCGAGAGATGCAAGTCGGCAAATATGGCGGTCATGTGCTCATAGGCGGCGGTGGTGGCCAAGAAATTGAGTGGGTGTAGTTTTTGGGCTTTGTATTTGGCTAGCCGCTTGGCGATCCAGCCCTCCCAGTGGTTGATCAGCCCTTGCTGGGCGAGCTGTTCGTTGTAGCGAGCGTGGACGCGCCGATGCGTCGCTTCTTGACCAATGAATTGTTTGGCCGCTTCGCGCAGTGTGTCGTAGCGGCTATCGCTGGGCAGGAAGGGCAGGCAGTCACGCACCGAGTCGATAAACGCTTGTTCGCCTGCGGGAAAGCTCATCGAGAAGGCGTTGTAGTACTGCGAGGTAAAGGCATCGCCAGCCCAGTGGCGTGGAAAGCCTTTTTCCACATCAATCAGCAGTTTGCGAATCGTCAGGTCTGGGCTTTGGCTATAGACGGGCGGCATTTGGGTCATGTGAAGACTCCTTGAGTGGGTGTACGAGGACTATACTGAGAAATTCTCAGATTTTAAACTCGCCTTTTGATCAGATTGGACTCATGTTTTATGCCTGCTAAACAGTTGAATAAACGGACGGACAAATCCTTACCCAATCTGCGCCGTGAGCCAACGCAAGGTCGCGCGCAGCAAACCATTGAGACGATTTTTGAAGCAACTGCTCAGATTGTCGAAGAGGGCGGTGTCGCCGCTCTTTCGACCAACAAGATCGCGAAAAAGGCGGGGTTTTCAATCGGTACGCTCTACCAATACTTTCCGACCAAAGATGCCATTTTGCACGCCATGAGCGATCGAGCGCGGCGCGTTTTAATGGCGCGACTACACGAGCTACTCAGTCAAGCCGAACAGCAAGAAGTGGTCGATTTTGAGGCGATATTGCGCCAGTTTATTCATTTGACCATTCAGGTGTTTGCGCGTGGAGGTAAATCGTGGCGCGCACTGGTGCGATTTGCTTGGCGCTTTGGCGATCATGAGCAAATAACCGCCGCCATCCGTGATACCAGCGACCGTATTGCTGTTACCTTGTAGCGCAAGCGCAAAAAAGGCTGGCGAACGCCTACACCTGCTTTGATGTTTGTGCTGACGCGCTCCGTTTTAGGGGCGATCAGGAGCGCTGCTTTAGAGGATTCGGCGCTGCTTGACGGTGATGAGTTTGAGGACGAGCTGGTTAGATTGGCGCTGGGGTTGCTGCACGAGTGATGCGCAGCTGCCAAGCATGATCGCTAGGCATTACTAGAATGGCATGCTGACAAAACGATCTGGGCGTTGGCACGAACCATCGCATCATGATCATCATCATTTACGCCGAGGAGAAAGCACCCATGGAAGCCATAGAACAAGCATCACGCGCTGAGTTAGCTGCGTTGCAGTTAAAGCGGTTGCGTTGGTCTATCACGCACGCCTATCAAAACGTTGCGCACTACAAAACTGCCTTTGATGCGGCGGGCGTACACCCCGACGACCTTCAGCAGTTGAGTGATTTGGCCAAGTTTCCGCTGATGAGTAAAAAAGACCTGCGGGACAACTATCCGTTTGGTTTGTTTGCCGTACCCAAAGAGCAGGTGGTTCGCATACACGCCTCCAGCGGAACAACGGGCAAGCCCACGGTGGTGGCGTACACACAAAACGATATTGACGTATGGGCTGATTTGGTTGCGCGATCCATTCGGGCTGCCGGCGGTAAGCGTGGTGATACTTTGCATGTGGCCTACGGCTATGGGTTGTTTACCGGAGGCTTGGGGGCTCACTACGGCGCAGAGCGCTTAGGTTGCACCGTGGTGCCCATGGGAGGCGGGCAAACCGAAAAACAAATCCAGTTGATCCTAGATTTCAAGCCTCGCATCATCATGGTGACACCGTCTTATATGTTGACGTTGATTGAGACGATGGAGAAGCAAGGCATCGATCCCAAATCGACATCGCTGGAGATTGGTATTTTTGGTGCCGAGCCTTGGACTCAGGAGATGCGCCGCGAGATTGAGTCGCGCACGCGCATGAAGGCCGTGGATATTTATGGTCTCTCCGAAGTCATGGGGCCAGGCGTTGCCAGTGAGTGCGCCCAGACGCAAGATGGCTCGGTGATTTGGGAAGATCATTTTTACCCCGAAATCATCGATCCGCATACAGGCGAGGTGCTGCCTTACGATCCTGAGCACGGCACGGCGCTGGGCGAGCTGGTGTTTACCTCGTTGTCCAAAGAGGCGTTGCCCATCATCCGCTACCGCACCCGAGACCTGACGCGCTTGCTCCCGCCAACGGCTCGCTCGATGCGGCGTATGGCGCGGATCACGGGGCGTAGCGACGACATGCTGATCATTCGCGGCGTTAATGTGTTTCCCACACAAATTGAAGAGTTGATCTTGAAGATGCCAGAGCTCTCACCGCAGTACCTGATCCATGTCAGCCGAGATGGACATTTGGACGTGATGCGCATTCAAGTCGAGCGGCGCGATGCGACGGTTGATCAAAGCGATGCATCGATTGCGCAAGCGCTACAAAATGCGATTAAAACGTTTATCGGAACCAGTAGCGAGATTGAAGTGCTGGCGCATGGCAGCCTTGCGCGGGTGGAGGTTGGAAAAGCTAGGCGCGTGATTGATGCGCGGCCAAGATGAGCCGCAAAAAAGACCCAAAAAAGACCCAAAAAAAAGACCTAGTCCACAACCGAAGGTTATGAGCTAGGCCGTTAAAGAATCCACCTAGCCAAAGCTAAGAGCGGATCCGAGGAGACAACTGGTTCGATTAACGCTTTTTGCTAGGAGTTGCAGCAGCCGTTGCAGTCGCAACAACCGATTGAGCGGCAGCTTGAGCTTCTTTCATTTTGCCTTCCACTGTTTGGCGGATTTCAGCGGTGCTGGTAGCAGCGATTTCGTAGGCTTTACGGCCATAAGCGGCTACTTTTTCAGCCAAAGGTTGGATTTGAGCGGATTGCAAAGCGATGAACTCTTGAGCGTCTTTCACGTTCAAAGCCGCTTCAGCGTGCTTGGCAGCGTCGTTCAAAGCGGCCTTAGCCGTAGCGATGTTGAGGTCAACTAATTTCTCTACGCTGCTAAAAGCTTGTGCGGTCAGGCCGATCAGGCTCTCAACGTTGTTCTTTTGGGCAGCGGTCACTTGGTCTAATGTAAACATGGTATTTCCTTTAAAAAGATGGAACTTCAAAATTTGCAAAGAGGTCCGAATGATCTCGTTGCCTGCTGCCCTCACTTATTATGTTGCAGTGCAGCATGGAATGAATTATAGGGTAAACCCGTGGCATTTCAAGTCTTTTTTGAAAAAAATGTTGCATTGCAGCAAAATATTTTCAAATAGACTTGAGCCATGACTACTTTTTCCTCCCCAACCCCTTCCAAAGCCCCTCATGCGGCTACACCCGCCCAGCTCCACACGGCGCAAGTTGCCGCGCGCATTAGCGATCCTGCTAGCGTTGATGCCGCGATCTTGAGTCGTTTCTCGGCGCGAGCCTTTTTAGATCAGCCGGTGGATCGTGCTTTGCTGACGGACTTGCTGGATGTGGCACGCCGGGCAGGATCAGGAACCAATACGCAGCCTTGGAAGGTCTATGTTCTGCAAGGCGCATCGCGCGACACCTTGGTGGACAAAGTGGTTGCCGCGCACGAGGGTACGCGCACAAACCCAGCCTTGGCCGATCAGTACACCGAGGCTTATGACTACTATCCCGCCCAATGGGTCTCGCCCTATATTGATCGCCGCCGCGCTTGTGGTTTTGGCCTCTACGGTGTGCTGGGAATTGGCAAAGGTGACAAAGACAAGATGCATGCGCAGCATCAACAAAACTACCGATTCTTTGGCGCACCGGTGGGTCTGATTTTTACGATTGACAAAGTCATGGGACGCGGCTCGCTGCTGGACTACGGCATGTTTTTGCAAAACATCATGATTGCGGCCAGAGCGCGTGGCTTGCACACCTGTCCGCAAGCCGCGTGGAACGGCTTTGCCAACATCATCTTGCCGCACGTGGGCGCTGGTGAAAACGAAATGGTGGTCTGCGCAATGGCACTGGGTTATGCGGACGAGGGGGCGTTGGTGAACACCTTCGCGACGCAGCGCGAATCGGTCGAAAGCTTTACGGTTTGGCTTTGACCGAGGCCTCTGTTCATGATCATCACGAGCCTGCTCGATACCGATCTCTACAAATTCACCATGATGCAGGTGGTGTTGCATCAGTTTCCGGGGGCGCAGGTCACGTACAAATTTAAGTGCAGAAACCCCGGTGTCCATTTGGCGCGTTATGCAAGCGAGATACGACAAGAGATCAAATCGCTGTGCAGCTTGCAGTTTACCGAGCAAGAGCTTGGCTATTTGCGCGGGCTGCGTTTTATCAAGAGCGACTTCGTGGATTTTTTAGGCTTATTCAAGCTCAACGAAAAGTACATCACCGTGACCGAGCTGCCATCGGGGGAGCTGGACATCGCCATCGAGGGGCCGTGGCTACATACCATCTTGTTTGAAATTCCGGTGCTGGCCATCGTCAACGAGGTCTATTTCCGCAACACACACAAAGCCCCTGATTTTGCCGAGGGTCGGGCACGC
>CAZAIW010000004.1:5435-29420 GCA_964485285.1 uncultured Burkholderiaceae bacterium
AAATCGAGCTGCTTAAAAATCCACAAATTGCCAACCTCAAAATTGCCGACTACGGCACGCGTCGCCGCTTTAGCAAAGCGTGGCACGAAGAGGTGCTGCGCACGCTGAGCCTAGGGCTTGGGACGCACGCGCAGGGGGGGCAATTGGCGGGGACGAGCAATGTCTTTTTTGCCATGAAGCTGGCTTTGACACCCCTTGGCACCATGGCGCACGAATACCTGCAAGCCGCGCAGGCACTGGGGCCACGGCTGCGCGACTCGCAGGTGTTTGCCTTTGAGTCTTGGGCGCACGAGTACCGTGGCGATCTAGGGATCGCGCTGTCCGATGTCTATGGATTCCAAGCCTTCTTGCGCGACTACGACATGTACTTTTGCAAGCTGTTCGATGGCGCTCGTCACGACAGCGGTGACCCCTTCGCGTGGGGTGAAGGCATGATCGCGCACTTCAAAGCGAACCGCGTAGACCCGCTGACCAAAACACTGGTGTTTAGTGATGGCTTGACCATACCGCGTACCATCGAGCTGTACAACCAATTTAAAGGGCGCTGCTTGCTAGCGTTTGGGATTGGCACCAATCTCACCAACGATTTGGGTGATCCGCCTGCACATGTGCCGCTGCAAATCGTGATCAAGATGACCCAGTGCAATGGTCAACCGGTGGCCAAACTTTCGGACACGCCCTCTAAAAACATGTGCGAAGACGAAAAATACCTTGCCTATTTGCGGCAGGTGTTTGGTCTGATGGAAAGGTAAGGACTAGCATGCATCATTCTTTCCCCCTTGTATGGGGAATCCCGTTTGCGGGGATGTTGCTATCGATTGCTTTAGCGCCCATGCTGGCACCCACATTCTGGCATCAGCATTACGGCAAGCTAACGGTTTTTTGGGCTTTGGTTTTTTTAGCGCCATTTGGTCTAACGTTTGGAGTTGTTCACGCTGGACACGAGGTACTGCACGTTGTTCTAACAGAATACATTCCCTTTGTCGTATTGCTCACGGCGCTGTTTACCGTCTCTGGGGGGATTTATATACGGGGCAATTTGCATGGAAGCCCAAGGCTCAACACGACCATTTTGGCCATTGGTGCCGTACTGGCTAGTTTTATGGGAACAACGGGCGCTTCTATGCTGCTGATTCGCCCCTTAATTCGCGCCAATGACAATCGCCAGCACAAAGCGCACGTGATTGTTTTCTTTATTTTTATTGTTAGCAACATTGGCGGCTCGTTAACGCCACTGGGCGATCCTCCGCTTTTTCTAGGCTTCTTAAAGGGTGTCGATTTTTTTTGGACGATGAAGAACATGCTGCCTGAGACGTTATTTTTAGTTGGTGCTCTTTTATGTATTTTTTATGCCCTTGATTGGTGGTTTTATCACCACCGCGAGGAGCTGCTTCCTGTTGATCCGACACCCGACGATCAAGCCATCAGTTTTGATGGCGCTGCCAACTTTTTGCTACTGGCTGCGATTGTGTTGTTGGTGTTGATGAGTGGTGTTTGGAAAACTTCGCACAGCGTTTCATTAGGGGGTATTGAGCTTGGATTGCCCAGCCTGATCCGCGACTTAGGTTTGGTCGTTATGACTGTGCTGTCATTCAAAATGACCCCTGCGCAGGTGCATGCTGAGAATCAGTTCTCGTGGGAACCAATGGTGGAGGTGACTAAGCTATTCGCGGGTATTTTTATTACCATTATTCCCGTCATTGCCATGCTCAAGCAAGGTATGTCAGGATCGTTTTCCTCGGTCATTGCAGCCGTGACGCTGCCAGACGGCTCACCTCATCCGGTAGCTTATTTTTGGATAACAGGAGCCCTGAGTTCTTTTTTAGACAATGCCCCCACGTATCTTGTGTTCTTTAATACGGCGGGGGGCGATCCCAATATCTTGATGACAACGCTCTCGACAACCTTGATTGCCATTTCGGGTGGTGCGGTGTTTATGGGAGCGATGACCTACATCGGTAATGCGCCCAATTTAATGGTTCGAGCGATCGCACAGAGTAGAGGTATCGTCATGCCTAGCTTCTTTGGCTATATGGTTTGGTCAATCTGCATCTTGGGACCACTGCTTGTCGTGGTGAGTTTGATTTGGATCTAATGTGATGACACCTATGACGCTATTTGCAACGCTCCAAGTCGCCCAATCCGAAGAAGATGTCAAAGATGCCTACGTCAAGGCGCTTGGACTCAAATCTTTATCCAAAGGCTTGATCGACATCCGTACCAACGAAATTTGGTTTGAAGCCAAGCATGCGCCCACACCGCCGGTGGCGATGTTTGCTCAGCTCTTATCCTACGTGCGGGTGGCGCATAAAAGGGGCGATGAGATTCCCCCATTTCTTGCTGTGTTTGATCGAGAAAAAGCCGCGCTCATGGAGACGAAACATGCGCTGCCACTGTTCAAAGACAAAGAAATTGAATGGCCAACAGCGGCATCCAAGGTATACGTATACGCAGAAAAAGTCAGTCTCAAAAAAATTCAGCCCTACATCGAGGCGCATTTCGTGGTCTACAAAATCGAGACACACGAGAGCGAGTTCATCGAGGCCGTCAAGACCGCCATCCGCGAGGGCAAGTTCATCCGCACACCCATTACACCGGATAACTTAAAACAAGTCTTTGACAAATGGGTCGAGATGGTTGGCAAAGAACTTGGCGGCGTGGACGAAGTCGATTACGCACTCATGTTTTTTGCCGACATCATGCACGACGGCAAAGCCAAAGTCATCGAGAACTTACCCGCGCGATTGGTCTACGACGGTGATACACCGCTGTTCGTGCGGGGCGGCGCAACCTATGAGCTGTCAAGCGTGGCGGGCTATCGCCGCTTTTGGGCGATTTACCACAGACCACCGCATCAAGAGTACCGCGAGTACCTGCTAGAGCGACGCGATAGCCTCTTGCCGATAGACGAGCGCAGCTTTAAAGGTGCGTACTACACGCCGCTCAAAGTCGTGGACAAAGCGTATGACCTATTGGCAAAAACACTAGGGAAAAATTGGCAACAAAAATATATCGTGTGGGACATGTGCTGCGGCGTGGGCAACCTAGAGGTCAAACATAGCAACCACCGCAACGTGTTTATGAGCACGCTTGACCAAGCGGATTTAGATGTCATGAAAGCCAGCCGAACCTGCGTGGCGGCAACGCATTTTCAGTACGACTATTTGAACGATGACATTGATGACTTTGGCAATATCGACTACGGCATCACGGGAAAATTACCTAAAGACTTGCGCCAAGCGATTGCTGATGCCAAAGCGAAAAAGAAAGATGCCAAAAAGATATTGGTGCTGATGAATCCGCCGTATGCGGAGGCTACGAATGCCAGCAACATTGCTATGGGTAGTGGTGCAAAAAATAAAGATGGTGTGGCAAAAACACAAGTGGCTGCGTGCATGCGCAATTACGGTAAGGCCAGTAATGAATTGTTCGCGCAATTCGTTGTGCGGATTCAGCAAGAAATTCCGAATGCAACGATTGCCATGTTTAGTAAATTGAAATACGTGAATGCACCCAATTTTGAGCAATTTAGAGAGACGTGGAAAGCTAAATACTTAGGTGGCTTTGTCGTTCATAGCAAAGCCTTTGATGGGTTGATTGGCAATTTCCCAATTGGATTTTTGATCTGGGACACCAGTAAAAAACAAAGTATTACTGAGATTGATACAGAGGTGTTTGATAAAGAGGCGCAGTGGAAAGGTGTCAAGCAGTTTTACAACTTACCCAATGAAACATTTTTGAATGTATGGATTAAGCGTCCTCGCGCTAACACTCAAGATGTGGTGCCTTTAAAGAATGCCATCTCACCAACGACGAGTGAGCCACGGGTAAGCACATGGACGGCAGGTGGGGTTGCTTATATGTATTGCGGCGTGAACGACCTACAACACGCGGGGCAGCAAACCGTTTTAATGTCCTCTGTCTATCACGGCGGAAATGGGTTTTACCTTACTAGGGAAAATCTTTGGCAAGCGGCCGTTGTTTTCTCCGTGCGCCGTCTCGTTCCTCAGACATGGCTCAACGACCGCGACCAGTTTTTACAGCCCACAGAAAAACTCACGCAGGCCTTCAAAAACGACTGCTTGATTTGGATGTTGTTCAGCGGTAGCAACCTCACTGCCAGCGCCAACGATTTGGAGTGGAGCGGCAAGCGGTGGAGCATCGTGAATCACTTCATCCCGTTCACGGAAAAAGAGGTCGGCGCCAATGGCAAGTTTGAGTCCGACTTTATGGTGCAGTACTTGAAGGATAAGACGCTCTCAAAAGAAGCCACTGCCGTGCTGGATGCGGGGCGCGAGATATGGCGTGCTTATCACCGTGGTGCGCTGGAGAAAAAGGTGAGGGATGAGTACAAGCTCAATCGCCCCGATGTGGGTTGGTATCAAATCCGCAAAGCGTTAGAAGCCTCTGGCAAGGCCAGTGGCAACGAGTTTGATTTTTCGACATTCAAAGCTGCCTATGACGCACTGTCTGAGAAGCTTCGTCCGATGGTCTACGAGTTAGGATTTTTGAAATGACAGAGAAAAAAAAGAAGCCCAAAATTGGGGTCGTTCGCGCGGTGTTTGAGCCCGTGTTGGCAAGGCTTTCCGAGCATTTTGAGGTGGTCAGTAACCAAGCCGATGAGGTGCTAACCAAAGCGCAAATCATGGCGCTTTTGAAGGACTGCGATGGCGCGTTCACCACAGGCGGCGACCGCATCGATGCTGAGGTGTTGGCCGCTTGCCCTCGCCTCAAAATCGTGGCCAACATGGCGGTGGGTTACAACAACTTGGATATTCCCGCGCTTGATGCCGCTGGCGTACAAGCCACCAACACGCCCGATGTGCTCACCGAGACCACGGCTGACTTTGGCTTTGCGCTGATGATGGCAACGGCGCGGCGCATCACCGAGTCGGAGCATTACCTGCGGGCGGGCAAGTGGAACAAGTGGTCGTTCGATATGTTTGCGGGCAGCGATATTTATGGCTCCTGCTTGGGTATTTTGGGCATGGGGCGCATTGGGCAAGGCATTGCGCGGCGTGGCTCGCACGGCTTTGGGATGAAGGTGATCTATCACAACCGCAGCAAGTTGGATACGGCTACCGAGGAGCGCTGCCGCGCCACGTATGTCACGAAAGAAAAGTTGCTCAAGACCGCCGATCACTTGGTGCTGGTGCTGCCCTATAGCGCCCAGAACCACCATGCGATTGGTGCCAAAGAGCTGGCGCTGATGAAGCCCACTGCCACGCTGGTCAACATCGCACGCGGGGGCATTGTGGACGATGCTGCGCTGGCGCTGGCGCTACGCCATCAAACCATTGCGGCTGCTGGTTTGGATGTGTTTGAAGGCGAGCCTGCGGTGCATCCCGACTTGCTCACGCTGCCAAGCGTGGTGCTCACGCCGCACATTGCCAGCAGCTCGGTGCCCACGCGCATGGCGATGGCCAATTTGGCGGCCGATAACCTGATCGATTTTTTTGCCGGACGCGGCGTTCAAACGCCGATTAACACCTTGAAAGCTGCGGCATGAGCCTGGAAGCCACGCTGATATTGGTCTTTGGGCTGGCAACGCTGGCAGCCTTGCTGTACTTGGCTTTGCGGCCAGCGCCCACATCGGATGCTGCGCTGGGTGTGGTGAGCGACTCTTTGCAAGCCTCGCTAGAGCGCTTAGAGCGTGAGCTGCGGCAAGAGCTGGCGCTGGCGCGGCAAGAGCAAAACCAAAGCACCGCGCTGGTGCGACAAGAGCTGGCGCAGACGCTGACGCAAACGCTGGGCGTGCTCCAGCAAACCTTAACCGGGCAATTGACGCAGCAGCTGGGGCAGCTGGGCGAGAGCAACGCCAGGCGGATGCTAGAGGTGCGCGATGTGCTGGACAAGCAGCTCGAGGCGCTGCAAAAATCAAACACCGCCAAGCTCGATGAAATGCGCCACACGGTAGACGAAAAACTGCAAAGCACACTGCAAGCACGCTTGGGCGAGAGCTTCAAGCAAGTGGCGGATCGACTAGAGCAAGTCCACAAGGGGCTTGGCGAGATGCACAGTTTGGCGCAGGGCGTGGGCGATCTCAAGCACTTGCTGACCAACGTGAAGACGCGCGGCATTTTTGGCGAAGCGCAGCTGGGCGCTTTGCTGGAGCAAATTTTTGTCGCCGAGCAATACGCGGCGCAAGTGGCAACCAAGCCGGGCAGCCGCGAGCGGGTCGATTACGCCATCAAAATGCCTGGCCGAACAGGGCATGCGGCTGCAGGCCTTGCAGGTGTTGGCTTGCCAGCCACCTTGCCCGCTGAACCAAGCCAGCTATGGCTTCCCATCGATGCCAAGTTTCCAACTGAGGATTTTGAGCGCCTTTTGGAGGCTCAGGAACGTGCTGACGCGCCTGCTGCCGAAGTGGCGGGCAAGGCGCTGGAGATGCGCATTCGCGCCGAGGCCAAATCGATGTCGGAGAAGTACATTGCGCCGCCGTACACCACCGACTTTGCGATCTTGTTTTTGCCCTCCGAGAGCTTGTACGCCGAGGTGCTGCGCCGCCCCGGTTTGATGGATGCGCTTCAGCGTGACTACCGCATCACGCTGGCAGGCCCCACCACGCTGCTGTCCATGCTCAATGCCTTGCAAATGGGTTTTAGAACGCTGGCCTTAGAGCGGCGCTCTAGCGAAGTGTGGCAAGTGCTGGGCGCGGTGAAGACCGAGTTTGGCAAGTTTGGCGATGTGCTGGCGAAGGTCAAAGCGCAGACGCAAACGGTGCTCAATACGCTGGACAGCGCCGAGCAGCGCAGCCGCGTGATGGGGCGAGCCTTGAAGTCGGTTGAGGCCATACCCGAGGACGAGACGAGCAAGTTGTTGCCGCAGGAGTGAGAGATGACTGCTGAGCTGGCGCGTCTCATCATCGGTCACGTGTTCTTGCATGGTTGCATGGCGGGCATGCGCTTAGCCGCACCGCTGTGGGCTTTAAAGCAAGGGTATTCGCCGCTGGTGGTGGGGGCGCTGCTGGCAGCTTTTGCGCTCACGCAGGTCTTTTTAGCTTTGCCAGCTGGGCGTTATGCCGAGGTGCATGGTCTGAAGCGCCCCGTGCGCTGGAGCATTGCCGCTTCAACCGTTGGGGCGCTGCTGGCGACGGTCTATCCGCACATCGTGACGGTGAGCTTGGCGGCGCTTTTGGTGGGAGGCGCAACAGGCGTGACGGTGATTGCTTTGCAGCGCCATGTGGGGCGTACGGTGACGGGGCAGACCGCGCTTAGGCAAGCATTTAGTTGGCTGTCGCTGGGGCCTGCGCTTGCTAATTTTTTAGGCCCCGTGACGGCGGGTTTTGTCATTGACCACGGCGGCTATCAGGCGGCTTTTTTTGTCATGGCGTTTTTTCCTCTGACCATGTGGTTGTGGATGCGGCATACGCGGGAAGCCAAGCTGCAAAAGCCGTCTCAGCATGCACATAAAAATCGGGCGTGGGATTTGGTGAAAGAGCCCATGCTGCGCCGCGTGCTGTTGGTGAACTGGTTTTTGTCGGCATGCTGGGACGTTCATACTTTTGTCGTGCCGATCTTGGGACACGAGCGCGAGTACAGCGCTTCGACGATTGGGTTTATCTTGGGCGCGTTTGCGGTGTCGGCATCCGCCGTGCGTGGCTTGCTGCCGTTTTTTGCCGCCCGTCTGTCCGAGTGGGTGGTGATTGTGGGCGCGATGCTGATCTCTAGCCTCGTCTTTGGTGTGTACCCCTTTTTGCCCAACCCGTGGCTGATGGGCTTGTTCTCGGTGGTGCTGGGCTTTGCACTGGGATCGGTGCAACCCATGATCATGAGTGCGCTGCACCGCATCACGCCAGATAAGCGTCAGGCAGAAGCGTTAGCCTTGCGCCTCATGGTGATTAACGCATCTAGTGTCGCCATGCCCATGCTGTTTGGCGCGGGGGCAACGCTGGGCGTCTCCTTGGTGTTTTGGACGGTGTCGGTGTGGGTGGGGCTGGGAAGCCGCGTGGCGTATGGGATGCGCAGCATCGAGAGCGATAGGGAAGGTGGTCGAAAGATATGAAAAGGTTGAAAACATGAATGTGGTTGTGATTGGTCGGCAAGATTTTGGCAAGGCGGTGCTGGATGCTTTTCATGCACGGGGCGACACCATCTCGGGCGTTTTTTGCGCCCCCGATAAAGAAGGTGCCAAGGTCGATGCGCTGGATGCGCGTGCCCAAGAACTGGGCTTGCCCGTGTACAAGTTTGCATCGCTCAAAAGCGAAGAGGCACTGAGCACACTGCGCGCCTGTCAGGCCGACATTGGCGTGATGGCATACGTGCTGCAATTTGCTCCGCAAGAGTTTGTCACCATCCCAAGGCACGGCATGATTCAGTATCACCCCTCCTTGTTGCCCAAGTACAGAGGGCCAAGCGCCATTGGCTGGGCGATCAGTAATGGCGAGCGTGAGACGGGTTTGACCATCTTTAGACCCACCGATGGCTTGGACGAAGGCCCGGTGATTTTGCAAAAGCGCTGCGAGATTAGCCCCGATGCGACGCTGGGTTCGGTGTACTTCGATCATCTATTTCCGCTGGGTGTGGCGGCCATGCTAGAGGCTGCCGATAGCGTGGTGGCGGGCACGCACACCGAGACGGTGCAAGACGAATCGCAAGCGGGGTACGAAGGTTGGTATTCGCTGGAAGCCTCGCGGATTAAGCCTTCCAGCCATATCGATCAGGTCTATAACCAAATTCGGGCGTGCAACCCAGCGCCCGGTGCGTGGCTAGAGGTGGGCGGCAAAACGCTGCAAGTGTTCGACTGCAAAAAACATACGCACCGCACGTTTGGTCAGGTGCGTAGCCGGGTAGGCAAGGTCGGCCAAATTAGTCAGATCACCGAGACTTCGTTCTTTTTTGTTTGCAATGGCGGCGAGATTGAGGTGCTACGCGCCAAGCTGGCGGACACCAAAAAGATAAACGGCGCGGAGATGGCGGCGCAGCTTCACTTAGTGGTGGGCGCAAGCCTTGCTTAGTTTGTCTACCCCATCAATCGTAGGGGCGTGATCTCGACAGAGTCGGCGTTGGTGCTCATCCAAACCGCACCATCTTGCACCGATACGTTGATTTGCATGCTCCTTTGCGCCAGTTTGGCCAGTGCTTGACTCTGACTGGCTTCAATCTGCCAGATGCTCAAATTGCTGGCGCGGGTCAGTTTGCTGGCGATGCCCTTCCACCACACATCAGTGCTGCTGGCAAAGCCGTAAACGCTGATGCGCTCGGATCGGCTGGCTGCACGCAGCAGGCGTTTGTCGTCGGGTTGTCCCACATCAATCCAGTGCCGCACGGCTTCGGTGTAGTCTTTGTGCCACAGGGCGGGTTCGTCCACATCCCATAAGTCTTTGGCAAATTCCAAGTGTCCGGCTTTGTCGTCGGCAGGGACATTCAGGGCAAACGCCAACAGGCGAACCATCATGCGCTCGTCGGTCTCTGAGGGGTGACGCGCAATGGTGACGTTGTGATCGGCGTAGACATTTCGATCCATGTCCGCAATTTGTAGTTGCGCTTTGTAGATGGTGGCTTTAAGTGACATAAGATTCATTCTATGAGCGATCTTGCAACCCCTCCTGCTAAAAACTATTTGACACCCGGGGGCTACGCACGGTTACGTGCCGAGTGGCAGCAACTGATGGATGTGGAGCGTCCCAAAATGGTGGAGACCATTCACTGGGCGGCTAAAAACGGTGACCGCTCCGAGAACGGGGACTACATCTATGGCAAGCGGCGCTTGCGCGAAATCGACAGGCGCATTCAGTTCCTGACCAAGCGCTTAGAAATAGCCGAGGTGGTGGATGCCAGTATCCACGGGCTCTCCAAGGACACGAGCGAGCAAATTTTCTTTGGTGCTACGGTGACGTATGCCGACGAGTCGGGGCAAGAGCGCACGGTGCAGATTGTGGGCATTGATGAGGCTGATAGTTTGGGCGGGCAGGTGAGCTGGGTCTCGCCCATTGCGCGGGCATTGACCAAGCGCCGCGTGGGTGATGTGGTGCGCTGGATGACACCCGGTGGCTGGCAAGAGGTCGAGATTGTGGCGGTGGTGTATCCGAAGGCAGCCTCGTTTTTGCACGTCGCTTAGTTGCGCACGACCTTGAGCACCGCTTTGACGCGCGCCAAACTGGCAAGGACTTGGGTCAATTGAGCGGCATCTCGCACAGCGATGCGAAAGCGCAGGTCAGCAATGCCCGTGGTGGGTTCTTGCGCCATGTCGATGTGGACGATGTTGGCATCGGCTGCGGCTAAGGCGGTGGTAATTTGTGCCAGCACGCCTTGTCCATCGGCCACGTCAATTTGCAGGGGAACAATAAAGCTGCGCTCAATGTCGTCGCTCCATACCGCCTGCATCACGCGATCGGCATCTTTGCGTACCAAGCGCGTGGCCACGGCGCAGTTGGAGCGGTGAATCACAAGTCCTTCACCATGTCCTAAATAACCAACGATGTCGTCACCGGGAATCGGGTGGCAGCAAGTGGCGATGACCATGCTGGCCGATTCGCTGCCGTCCACAACGAGTTGCTCGCTCGTAACGCTGTCGCCATGCATCAGCAAAGCGTTTGATAGCAAAAGCGGATCGGGCATCTGCCCGAGCTCGCCCAGCAGTTTGGCCATGCGCTTGGCAACTACCGAGGCGATTCGTTTGCCAAGGCCGATGTCGCTGAGCAAGTCATCGACGGAGCGATTGCCGGTAAAGCGCAGCGTTTTATCCCACATTCCTTTCAAGTTGGCGCTTGTCTGCGGCAACTGCGCATAGCCTTCGGTGCGTAGCGCGGTACTGAGCAATTTTTGTCCCAGCGCCAGTGACTGGTTTTGCGCCTGCGTCTTCATGTAGTGACGAATTTTGGAGCGGGCACGCCCTGTGCGCACAAACGAGAGCCATGCCGGATTGGGCTGCGAGACCGGGGCCGTCACAATTTCAATGCGGTCGCCGTTTTTCAGCTCGGTGCGCAGCGGCACGAGTTCGCCATTGACTTTGGCCGCCATGCAGCGATCGCCAATCGTGCTGTGCACGGCGTAGGCAAAGTCCACAATGGTGGCACCGCGCGGCATGGCCATGATTTTGTTTTTAGGCGTGAAGACGTAAACGGCATCGGGGAAGAGGTCAACCCGCACGTGATCCCAAAACTCAGTGGCATCGATGGTTTCTTTTTGAATATCCAGTAAAGACTGCAACCACTGCACGCCTACGTGGTGGCCTACCGCATCGGCTGGGTGGGTTTTATAAAGCCAATGCGCGGCTACGCCGGACTCGGCGATCCAGTGCATGGGTTCGGTGCGAATTTGGAACTCAACCATCACGCCCGAGGGCCCAATGAGTGTGGTGTGCAAAGACTGGTAGCCATTGGCTTTAGGGATGGCGATATGGTCTTTAAAGCGCCCCGGCACGGGCTTGTAGAGCTGATGCAGCACGCCCAGCGCGGTGTAGCACTCCAGCAGACTTTGCGTCATGATGCGAAAACCAAAAAGGTCATTGATATCCGAAAAATTGGCGTGCTTGGTACGCATTTTTCGGTATATGGAGTACAAGGTTTTTTCGCGCCCAGAGATGGATACCTTCAGCTGCGACTTGGCAAATGTGGCCTCTAAATCTGCTTGTCCACGCTGGAGTAAGTCCTTGGCCCGTGCCCGCGCTTTGGCCGTGGCGGCGCTGAGCGTTTGGTAGCGCCAGGGCCTTAGGTATTTGAACGAGAGGTCTTGCAGCTCGCGGTAGGTTTGGTTGAGTCCGAGGCGATGGGCAATGGGGGCGTAAATCTCTTGTGTCTCGCTCGCAATACGCACCCATTTGGTGGTCGGTGCGTCGCCCAGTGTGCGCATGTTGTGCGTTCGATCAGCCAGCTTGATGAGTATCACCCGGACATCCGTTGCCATGGCCAGCAGCATCTTGCGAAAGGACTCGGCTTGGTTGGCCTCGCGCGGCGTATCGGGTAGTTTTTCTAGTTTGGTCAGGCCATCGACTAAGTCGGCTACAACGCTGCCGAAACGCTCGGTAATGTCGCGCTTAGCGATGCCGCAGTCTTCAAGTGCGTCGTGCAAAAGTGCGGCGCACAGCGCTTGTGCGTCAAGCCGCCAATCGGCGCACAGTGCGGTGACGGCTAAGGGGTGGGTGATGTAGGGATCGCCACTTTGGCGCATTTGCCCCAGATGAAGCTCATCGGCCCATCGGTAGGCGCTTTGCACCAGCTTGATGCTGGCGCTGTCTAAGTAGGTGATTTTTTCAAGTAGCGAGGCGAAGCTGGCCTCGTGGGCACTTTGGGACGCGGCTTTTTGCGTGACGCTCAACTTAGGCCACTTTAGACCACTTTACGCAGCATTTCGATGCCAACAAGGCCATCGGCAATTTCGCGTAGTGCCGTCACGGCGGGCTTATTTTTACCAGCGACTTTTGGGGTATGACCTTGGCTGAGCATGCGTGCACGGTAAGTGGCTGACAGCACCAACTCAAAACGATTGGGGATTTTTTTTAAGCAGTCTTCGACGGTAATGCGTGCCATGATGAGGTTCAAATAAGTTGGAGAGCATGAAGGGTTTCAGCGCGGGCTTTTCGTAGTGCCGAAAAAGTAAGTCGTTGCGCATGAACAATGGCTTTGAGATCAAATAACGCCGTCTCAAAAACTTCGTTGATTATAACGAAGTCAAAGGCGTGAGCCTGTGCCATTTCGTCTTGTGCGTTGCGCAGGCGCAGCTCAATTTTGTCGGGTGCGTCTTCGCCGCGCCGCTCAATGCGGGCGCGTAGCTCCTCAAGGCTGGGCGGCAAAATAAAAATAGCAATGGCGTTGGCATATATTTTTTTGACCTGAAATGCGCCTTGATAGTCAATCTCCAAAATCACATCTCCGCCCGCTTGGACGTGCTGCTCAATGGCTGCTTTGCTGGTGCCTGAGCGATGTCCATGCACATAAGCCCACTCGACAAAAGCGTTGTTGTTGATCATGCGGTCAAACTCGACCTCACTCACAAAGTGGTACTCGCGACCATCTTTCTCTTGCCCACGCGGTGCACGTGTGGTGTGCGAGATGGAGGGCTGCACGATGTGATCGAGCTCACGCAGTGCCTTGACGAGGCTGGATTTGCCAGCACCACTGGGCGCTGCAACGACGAAGAGATTGCCGGGATAGTCCATAGTGGTCGTGCTTTAACGGATGGGGTGGTTGGGGTTGTGGGGTGGTTTATTCAAGGTTTTGAACTTGTTCGCGAAGTTGCTCGATCAGTATTTTCATCTCGATGGCGATCTGGGTGGTCTCCATCGCGGCTGATTTGGAGCCTAGCGTGTTGGCTTCGCGGTGCAGCTCTTGGATTAAAAACTCAAGCCGTTTGCCCATTTCTTGCTTGGCTGCCATTTTGTTCTTGGGCTCGTGCTGGCGTGTTAAGACGTTGCTGATCTCTTGCAGATGCGAGCCGAGTCGATCCAACTCTTCGGTCACGTCAATGCGAATGGCAAACGCTGTTGCCTCGGTCAGGGCTCTCTCTTGGGCGACGCTGGGCGTGATGCTGCCGCCGCTGCTGGCGAGCGCTTCGTCAAAACGCTGCACAAAACGCTGGCGCTGCTGGGCTGTGATGATCGGCATCAAAGGGGCGAGCTGTGCACGCAGCTCTTGCAGTGCACTGACTTGCGCCAGCATCACAGCGGCGAGTTGTTGTCCCTCTTGGGCACGCGCGTGCATAAAGCTTGCGAGTACGGTGCGCATGAGCGCAAGCACATCGGCTTCGCTGGCAAGCTCGGTATCAGGGTCTGCTTTGCTGGTTGTGAGGGCGATGATCTCGGCCACCGTGAGTGCAGCAGCTTGTGGCGCAAGGGCTTGAATGTGGGACTGCTGCACGAGTACCTGCTGGATGTGCTCGGGGCTTAGGCGGATCGCCCCAGTCTGCGTCTGTGTATGCTGGTAGCTGAGGCGCACTTCGCATTTGCCGCGTTTGATGTGAGTGGCGAGCAGTTCGCGCAGCTTAGACTCCATGTGCCGAAAACACTCGGGCAGCTTGAAGCTGAGGTCTAAAAATCGGCTGTTGACGCTTCGGATGTCCAGTGTGAGGGTAGACCCTGCTGGGAGTTTGGTTGTTTCGGTTGCGAAACCGGTCATGCTGTAAACTGCATCGTTCATCGCTTGATTATGTCAAAAACAAAGCCTGCTGCTCTTCCTGTTGATACCTTGATTGGTGGTTATCGCATTGTGCGTAAGCTTTCAGTGGGCGGTTTTGGCGTGGTGTACTTGGCCAAAGACAAGCACGAAAACTGGGTGGCCATCAAAGAGTATTTGCCCTCGTCGTTGGTCACAAGGGCAGAAGGCCACCTCTCTCCCCACGTTGCGGAAGACAAGCTATCGCTTTATTGGCTTGGACTTAAAAGTTTTTTTGAAGAGGGACGCTCGCTGGCGCATATCTCGCATCCGGCCATTGTGGGGGTGCAAAATTTCTTCAGGGCAAACGACACCATTTACATGGTGATGGACTACTTGCAAGGCGAGACGCTCCAAGAGTTTATTTTGACGGCGCGTGATTTAAAGCGTGAAAAAATCTTCCGCGAGTCAACCATCCGCTCGCTCTTTAACGAGGTCTTGCATGGTCTGCGGATCGTGCATCAATGCAAGATGCTGCATCTGGACATCAAGCCCGCCAATTTGATCATTACCAACCACAACAAACCCGTGTTGATTGACTTTGGTGCGGCAAGGCAGGTCATCAATAAAAAGCAAGACCCCTCGATGCGTCCCATGTACACACCTGGTTTTGCCGCCCCTGAGATGTACGAGTCGGGCGGTGCGCTGGGGCCATGGACCGATATTTATGCCATTGGAGGCTGTATTTTTGCGTGCATGAATGGTTACCCACCGGTTGATGCCGTGAGCCGAAAAACCAAAGACAAGCTCAGCGTGGTGCTGTCACGCTCGCGTGGCATTTACTCGGACAACCTGATCGAACTGATTCAGTGGTGCATGGCGCTTGATCCGCAGGCAAGACCGCAATCGGTATTTGCTTTACAAAAGCAGATCGGTGACGACCTTAACCTTCGATATCAAGAAAGAACACTGGTCGCGCGTTTGCGCAGTAGCTTGGGTAAATTGGTGCCATGAGGTTTTTAGCGTATCAGCGTACCGAGCAAGGCGGGCGAAGTGACAATGAGGATCGTATGGGCTACCTCTATACGCCCGAGTCTGCCTTGTTTATGCTCGCCGATGGTATGGGTGGTCACGTCAGTGGTGAGCTCGCAGCACAAATTGCGCTCGAGACGATGGCCAAAGCGTTTCAAGCACAAGCGCATCCGGTGATTCCGAATCCACCGGGTTTTTTGTCGAAAACCTTGTTGCAAGCGCATCACGATATTTTGAGTTTTGGCTCCGAGGCGGGCATGGAGCACGCACCCCGCACCACCTTGGTCGCGCTTTTGGTGCAGGCAGGACAGGCCGTGTCCGTGCACTGCGGCGACTCGCGCCTTTACTGGGTTCGGGATGACAAGATGCTCAAGCGCACGCTGGATCATTCGTATGTCGAGCAAGGCCCTTTGCCCAATCATCCTAGTTCGGACTATTTGATCAAGCTTGTCAACCGCAACGTGCTGTATACCTGCCTTGGCTCCCCGGTTAAACCTATTTACGAGGTCAGCGCCAGCATGTCGCTTGAGCGCGGCGATAAGTTCCTGCTGTGCAGCGATGGGCTGTGGGGTGCCCTGAAGGATGAGGAGGTGATTAGCACCCTTGCCGCTCAAGTCGTGACGCAAAGCGTTCCTCGGCTGATCGAGATGGCACTCCACAAGGGGGGGCGCTATGGCGACAACGTGACGGGCATTGGTGTCGAGTGGCATGGCGAATAATTTTTTACCCTAACAACAAAACCCCATTTTTTAGGAATCGGATGACCACAACAATGCCTTCCAGACAAACTCGCGCGGTTAATCAATTGCGCCCTGTCACTATCACGCGCCGCTACACCGCTTATGCGGAGGGTTCGGTGTTGATTGAGTTTGGTGCCACCAAAGTGCTGTGCACGGCATCGGTAGAAGAGAAAGTGCCGCCGCATAAACGTGGCTCGGGCGAGGGCTGGGTGACTGCCGAATACGGTATGCTGCCACGCGCGACGCACACACGTAGCGACCGCGAAGCCTCACGCGGCAAGCAAAGCGGGCGCACGCAAGAAATTCAACGACTGATTGGCCGCAGCCTGCGTGCGGTGTTTGACCTCAAGCTGCTGGGCGAGCGCACCATCGCCATCGACTGCGACGTGATACAAGCCGATGGCGGCACACGTACCGCCGCCATTACCGGTGCTTACGTTGCCGCGCACGATGCCGCCGCGTGGTTACTGGCCCAAGGCAAGATCACGCAGTCGCCGCTGCTCGATTCGGTGGCCGCCATTTCCGTTGGCATCGTGCAAGGCATGCCGCTGCTGGATTTGGAGTACACCGAGGACTCCGCCTGCGATACCGACATGAATGTGGTGATGACGGGCGCGGGCCACTTTGTTGAAGTGCAAGGCACGGCGGAAGGCGCAGCGTTTACCCGCACCGAAATGAACGAGCTGCTCGCCTTAGCGGAGCAAGGCATTCGCCAGCTTGGGCAATTGCAAAAAGAGGCGCTGGCGCGATGAACCTGGTGCTGGCATCGAACAACCCGGGCAAACTGCTAGAGATGCGTGCGCTGTTTGCGCCATTGGCGGTGCACGGCGTTAGCATCGTGGCGCAAAGCGAATTAGGTGTGCCCGAAGCGGCTGAACCTTATAAAACCTTTTTCGAAAATGCGCTGGCCAAAGCCCGCCACGCCGCGCGCTGCACAGGCTTGCCGGCACTGGCCGACGATGCGGGCTTGTGCGTTGATGCTTGGAATGGTCTGCCCGGTGTTGATACCGCCTACTACGCCACGCAATTTGGACTACCCAAAGGTGATGACCACAATGTCACGGCACTACTGACGAACATGCGCGCGGTGCAAAACCGCCGCGCTGCGCTGGTCAGTACGTTGGTGGCTGTGCGCACACCGGACGACCCCGAGCCCTTGGTCGCCGTAGGCCGTGCAGTGGGGGAGATCACGCACGAGCGCATCGGCGGCGGTGGTTTTGGTTTCGATCCCGTCTTATTCTTGCCCTCTATCGGTAAGACCTTTGCGCAGCTCTCGGCCGAGGAAAAAAACGAGCGCAGCCACCGGGGACAAGCGGCAAGGGCGATGGTTGAGTTGATCAAAAACAACTGGCTGTAAACAGCCATTGGTTCCCCTTGCCTCATGAAAGACATTCAGCACTATTTGCGCCCAGGACTTTTGCAGCTTGCGCAATTACCCCCTTTGTCGCTCTACATCCACCTGCCGTGGTGCATTCAAAAGTGCCCTTACTGTGACTTCAATAGCCATGCGCTCTCTAGCAGCATCGCCTCTGGAGGCCAGATACAGCAAGGCGTACAGGATAGGTACCTTGCAGCATTGCTGGCGGATTTGGACGCTGCGCTGCCGCTGGTGTGGGGACGCACCGTTCACAGCATTTTTATGGGCGGCGGTACGCCCAGCCTTTTCTCGCCGCAGCACATTGCCCAGCTGCTCAGTCACATTCGGGCGCGGCTGCGGTTATCGGCGGATGTGGAAATTACTTTGGAGGCGAACCCCGGCACCTTTGAGCGCGAGCGCTTTCAAGCCTTTCGCGCGGCGGGCGTGAACCGCCTCTCGGTGGGCGTACAAAGCTTTAACGATACGCACCTTCAAACCTTGGGCCGAGTCCACTCAAGCCACCAAGCCATGGCGGCGTTAGAAGAAGCGGCTGCGTGCTTTGACACCTTTAACCTCGACCTGATGTACGCGCTGCCCCATCAAACCATGGAAGAGCTGCAAAACGACGTAGCCACGGCGTTGTCATTCAAACCGCCGCACCTGTCGATTTACCACCTGACGATTGAACCCAACACCTACTTTGCCAAGTACCCACCCGCCGCCGTGGATGACGATGCCGCCTACGCGATGCTGGACACGATCGTGCAAACCACCGCCAACAGCGGCTTGCAGCGATATGAGGTGTCGGCCTTTGCGCAGGAAGGGCACCGCTGCTGGCACAACACCAACTACTGGCAGTTTGGCGACTACCTTGGCATTGGTGCTGGAGCGCACAGCAAATTGAGCTTTGCGCACCGCATCGTGCGGCAGGTACGAACCCGCGAGCCGCAGGCCTACATGAGCGCTGCGTTGGCAGGGGATGCTGTCACGCTTGAAGAAGACATCAAGCACCAAGAGCTGGCGTTTGAATTCATGTTGGGTGCGCTCAGGCTCAAAGACGGCGTGAGCCTAGAGCTGTTTACCGAGCGCACCGGACTGGGTACAAACGCCTTGCAGCGCGGTCTGCAAGCTGCATGGTGCAAGGGTTTGATGAACCCTGATGATCCGCAAAAACTCCAAGCCACCGAGCGCGGATTTGACTTTTTAAGTGACCTGCAAGAAATGTTCTTGCCAAGCAGTTAGAATCTGCGCTCCAATTCATCTGCAATTGGCAAACCAACAAAGGAAGCGTGGGAGAGTGGTTTAATCCAGCGGTCTTGAAAACCGCCGAAGGTGTGAGCCTTCCGTGAGTTCGAATCTCACCGCTTCCGCCACATTTCAAACACCGCCATGCCTGCAGCCCTCACTCTGATTGGTCTGTAGGCCGTTCATGCTTGAGAGCCAATAGGGATAAGGCTTGCAGGCTGATGGGTGTTTGAAAATCACCTTAAAAGAGCTTTGAAAGTGTCGTTCGTAGTTCATCGATTGATATGCGAGGGCGTGGCTACTATGACCTTATCTAAAAATTGCTTTTCAGGCGGAAGGGGACTCTTAGGTTGTGGACACATAATAACGGGTCGCATTTTGATCCTTCCACATGAAATTTTTCCCAAACTACCCAAATGACAACAATAAAGGGCAACGACAAATTTGGAATGCTATAAAAAATGCATTGTCAAATGATGAAGGCGTTGCCTATTACCGCTACCCCATTTACACGAAATCGAGTCGTGGTCGGAGTGAGCCTGATTTTCTTATCGTGCATCGGAAATACGGTATCTGGGTGTTGGAGAGCAAGGGTTGTGAAATCGGAAACATCTGTGGGATCAACGGGCACGATTGGGCGATGCGGGATTGGTATGCGGACAACATGTGTCCTATTAGTCAAGTTGAGGCTCAGTTCTACGAGGTTAAAAAACTTGTTGAACGTGACGATGTATTAAAGCGTCTTTGCATTCCGTTTGAATACCGCGTAGTGCTTCCATTTATCACCACGGACGAATGGCGGTGCAAAGATTACAGCAACCACCCGAGCACCACTGGAGTTGTGTGGCTTGACGAAGACATCGCGCCAACACAATTTCGGCAGCATCTTCAAAAAGCTACGAGTCGCCATATGCCTAAGTTAGATGATGCGCAATGGGAACGACTGTTGTGCGTGTTTCGTGGCATCGTCTCAGACGTGGAACCTAGGCAACCCATTCCTAATTCGCCACCCGACAACAAAAGTCGAACTATTTATGCGGTGGAATCCTGGCTGAGTTCCCTAGATTCAAAGCAGAGCCGCATTGCACAGGAAGTGCCAGAGGGACCACAACGTTTGCGTGGACTCGCTGGAAGTGGCAAGACGGTTCTCTTCGCTAAGCGAATTGCGCAAATGCATGCGTCTTACCCTGAATGGGAGATCGCCTTTGTGTATTGGAGTCGGTCGCTAAATCAACAAATTAAGGCGCTTGTTGAACAAAGCTATAAGCGATTAACTGGGGAGCTACCCAATTGGGATAGGTTGCATGTCTGGCACGCTTGGGGAAGCAAAGAACTGACGGGGTTTTACAGGGAGACTTCTACTAAGTGGGGCAGTCGGTTATTGGGTTTGGAGCAGGCTAAACAAGTTGCTATAGCGGGAGAGACGGAATTCTCGGCAGTATGTAGGGTATTGGAGTCACATATCGCCAACGCATATCCATTTCTTGATGCCTTGATTGTTGACGAGGGACAAGATTTGCCTGCGGCGTTTTATCGCGTTGCTTATCGAGCGTTGCATGAACCAAAGCGACTGTACTGGGCATATGATGAAGCGCAAGGGTTGGACACTCTAATTGTGCCGGACGCTGCACAAGTCTTTGGGCGTGATCAAGACGGCAAGCCTTTGGTTGATTTATCGGGCGCATATGCTAGCGGCATACAAAAAGCACACAATCTGAATCGTTGCTACCGGACTCCAAGAATCATTTTGTCAGTGGCTCACGCCATCAATATGGGCTTACTGCGTGCGGGAGGCCCACTCCAAGGTGTTACTAGAAAAGAGGATTGGACTGCACTGGGCTATCAAGTTGTTGAAGGCGATTTCAGCCCAGGGAGCGTCAGGATAGGTCAAGAGGTCGTCTTGGAGCGCCCCCAATCAACGAGTGGGCATCCTGTAGACATGGACGATTTTGAGCCTAAGATCAATCAGGGATCATTGCTAGATGTTCACGTAACCCGTAGCAGTACCGACGACACCAATTTGGTTAGTCGTGAAATACAAAGGGACTTGGAGTGCGGT
The DNA here is from genome assembly GCA_964485285.1 of uncultured Burkholderiaceae bacterium. GTDB lineage: Bacteria > Pseudomonadota > Gammaproteobacteria > Burkholderiales > Burkholderiaceae_C > JASGCK01. The sequence goes on from CAZAIW010000004.1 coordinate 25,898, forward strand.
TTGCGTCCCGAGGACATTGCCGTGGTTTGCTTATCGCAGGACATCGAGGTGCTGCACAAGATCGCAGACCAGCTTAAAACGGTTGGCATCAAATCACTACCATTGAATAACGATCACCGTGATGGATTTCGCATCCCCGGTCATGTCACTTTAAGTAGCATACGGCGCGCAAAAGGAAATGAAGCCTATAAGGTTTATGCGTTGAATATGCACATGGCTGGTGCTCCGTATGCGGGCACAGTGGAAAAAGAAATGATGGCGAGAAATCAAGCCTTTGTGGCATTAACTAGAACAAAGCTGTGGTGCGTTGCGCTAGGACGTGAGGGTGCAATCATGAGCGAGCTTTCGTTAGCGAAAGAACAAGGCGGCAGATTGGTGTTTCCGGCGTTCAATCAGTCATCACTTAGGCGATCTCTTGAAGACAGTGAAACGACTCAAGATGAGTTTTTTGAGTCATACCGGTAAATAGCCCCCCACCGCTTCCGCCACATTTCAAACACGGCCATGCCTGCAGCCCTCACTCTGATTGGTCTGTAGGCCGTTCATGCTTGAGAGCCAATAGGGATAAGGCTTGCAGGCCGATGGGTAAATCGAATCTATGGTCTAAGCTCTTTTTTGAGCTTCGCGTAATCGGGCATGATGGAGCCGACCGTATCCCAAAAGCGAGGGCTGTGATCCATGTGGCGCAGGTGACTGAGTTCATGCACGACCACGTAATCAATCACCGGTAATCGGTAGTGCATGAGTCGCCAATTGAGCCGAATGGTTCCATCTGATTTAGCACTACCCCAGCGCCCACCCGCGTTGCTAAGTTTGAGGCGGCTCCACGTCACGCCTAGCTGCGGCGCATAGTGGTTAAGCCGCGATTCAAATAAGAGCAAGGCTGATCGGCTGATAGCCGCTTGTACGGCATCTTGTATCTGATCGGGCGAGGCCAGGCGTGCCAGTCCTACCCAAATGATTTTTTCAGATTCGTCAATGAATGTCGCCATAGCACCCAAGCGCAGCGTGAATGTTTCGCCTAAGTAGTGAATCGTGCCGCCATCGTGCCACTGCGGTGCATGCTGCGCGGCGCGAGTGTGCCGTTCATGTGCGGCGTGTAGCTGCTTCAAAATCCAATGGGCTTTTTCGGTGATGGCTAACTCGACTTCGTGCAAGGGTGTCCAGCGCGGGGCACGCACGGTGAGTCCCTCTTTGCCCACCATGAAGCCAATGGTGCGGCGCTTGCTTCGCTCGAATTGATACGTGATCGACTGCCCCTTCAGCACGATGTGGCGTTGCCCGGCTGTTTTGCCCGGCAGTTCGCTGGGGGATGGTGGTGCGGCTTGGGGCGCTGGCTGTGGGCTTGCCTTTCCGTCCAACCAGTCAAAGGCGAGCTGCAACAGATTCATCGGTAAGCGGGGGCATCAATTTGATGCATTTTTGCCTCGATCCACGTTTTGACTTCGAGCATTAAGCTGTCTGGGGTGTGGTTGGCGCTGGCGATAGGTGAGCCAATGGCAATATCGATCACTCCGGGGTGTTTGATAAAACTATGTTTGGGCCAGTAGGCGGCAGAGTTAACAGCGATGGGGACGACTTGTGCGCCTGTCTCGCAAGCTAAGCGTGTGCCACCGGTTTTGTACTGTCCCGCCTTGCCCCTTGCAATGCGCGTGCCTTCTGGAAACATGATGACCCAGCGGTTTTGTTTCATGACTTGTTCGCCTTGGGTCACCACTTTTTTAAAGGCGGATTGCCGCTGCGAGCGATCAATATGGATCATGCGCATGGCACCAATGGCCCAGCCGAAAAAGGGAATCCAGTGCAGCTCGCGCTTGTAGACAAAGCAAAGCGGCTGGGGGCTGAGCGCCAAAAAAGCCAAGGTCTCCCAAGTGGATTGATGCTTGGATAACAAAATAGTTTTCTCACCCTTGCTGGGCAGGTGTTCTAAGCCTGTGATGCGCCAGCGGACACCGCAAATCCACTTGAGACCATAGACAGCACAAAGTCCCCAGCAATTGGCTACGCGGTATAGCCAGCGCCATCCTGCAAAGGGTGCACTGAGTACCAGCAGCAGTGCCAGCGGAATGATGGCGATGATGGTCCATACGTACCAAAGCAGCGAGCGCAGGAAAAGAAAAGAACGGTGCAGTGGTCGCTCCAGCTTCATACGGATGCCCTCTCTTGATCGAAACGGATGAGCCAATCTGCGAAGGCCATCAGATCACGATGAACCACGGTGTTGGCAGGTAAGCTCGCGGGCGCGGCGGCTTGGCTTTTTCCAGTGCGCACCAAATGGGTTGGACACCCAGCAGCGCTGGCTGCTTGCAAGTCACGTAGCGTATCGCCCACGCTGTGCACGTGGCTCATGTCAACCCCATAGCGTTCACGTATTTGCTCGAATAGACCCGGCAGCGGTTTGCGGCAATCGCAGCGCTCGACCTCGGGGTTATGTGGACAAAAGAAGATGGCATCGATACGCCCTCCAGCATCCTTCAGTAAGCGCTGCATTTTGTCGTGCATGGCGTTCAGTTCAGTCATGCCATAGAGGCCGCGACCTAGCCCCGATTGATTGGTAGCCACAACGGCGGTATAGCCTGCTTGGTTGAGCTTGGCGATGGCATCTAGCGCACCATCAAGCGGCAGCCATTCGTCTGCCGATTTAACGTAATCGTCACGGTCGTGGTTGATGGTGCCGTCGCGGTCGAGGATGACGAGTTTGATGTTCATGGCTGAGTGACGTTAAGCGAGGCAAGACAAATCCGCCACCCGATTCATCGCCAAGTGCAAGCACTTGAGCAGACCTTGGCGATTCAGGCGCAAGTCCATCTCTTCGGCGTTAACCATCACGTCGTCAAAAAAGGCATCGACTTCGCTGCGCAAGGCGGCAAGTGTTTGTAAAGAAGCGGTGTAGTCGCCCGCGTCAAACTGCGCATCGGCTTTAGGTAAGACCTCGTTCATGCGCACGTACAGGGCTTTTTCTGCCGCCTCTTTCAGCAGCACGTCACTGACATGCGCATCCACCACTTGCTGCGTGTCACCTGCTTTTTTCAAGATGTTGCCAATGCGTTTGTTAGCTGCGGCCAAGGCGGGGCTTTCGGGTAGCGCAGCAAAGGCACGCACGGCGGTGAGGCGCTTGGCCACATCGCTCAAGCGCTGGGGGCGCAAGGCCAAGACGGCTTCGACTTCTTGCGCGGAGTAGCCTTGCTCGCGCAGGCCACCGGAGAGGCGGTCGTAAATGAAGGCGCTCAAAGCCACAGCGGGATCGGTGATCTTGTCGCCAAACGCGGGCACGGCTTGCGCGATCACGGCATCTAAGCCCACGTCCAAATGCGCTTCGCTCAACATGCGCACCACACCCAAGGCGTGACGACGCAGCGCGAATGGGTCTTTGTCACCCGTGGGCAAGTTGCCAATGCCAAACATGCCGACCAAGGTTTCGAGCTTGTCGGCCAAGGCCACGACTACGCCTACCGGGTTGCGGGGCAATTCATCGCCAGCAAAACGGGGTTTGTAGTGGTCTTCAATGGCTTGCGCCACGTCT
>CAZAIW010000005.1:0-28565 GCA_964485285.1 uncultured Burkholderiaceae bacterium
CCAAAATAAGTCGTAACGCTCATTTTGTCGTCTCCATTTTTAGGGGACAAGTCCACCTTGTCATGGAGGTGAAATGGAGAGATGCCTTACTTTAACGCCCACGCCTCGACCAGCTACTTAGTGCAATGGCGCATAGCATCACCGCAAACCCGTACCAGTGCAGACTGTCCATCATGCCTTGGGCGATGAGCCAGCCGCCTAGGCCTGCGCCAAACGCTTGACCGCTGTACATGGCGGAGGTGTTGAGCGCAATGCTGGCACCCGCCACCAAAGGCGCGGTGCTAGATAGCCGTGCTTGCTGCGCAGAATTGCTGGCAAAGCAGCCCAGTCCCCAGGTGGTGCAGATGGCCATCACGCCCACTAAACTGGTTCCCAGTGGCCACAGCAGCAGGCTGATGGACATGAGACTCATGGCGATGATGGGGGCACGGTCAGCGCCAATGCGGTCGATGTTGCGCGAGAGCACCACATTGCCGACGAGTCCACAAAAGCCAAACCAAAAAAAGAGCATGCTGGTTTGTGTGGTGCTGGCACCTATGACGTGTTTGTAGTACGCGGTGAGGTACGAAAACAAAACGAACTGCCCAAACGATGCCAGCAGCGTCACGCCAACCGTCATCATGAGCACGCGGTGCTTGAACACGCCCATCCATGCGGCTTTGCTAAGCGGCGCGATTTGAATGCCGCTTGGTAGCACGCGCCAAACCCACACGGCCGACCCTGTGGCGACCACGGCGACAAGGGCAAAGGCATAGCGCCAGCCCGCCCCACCATCTAACGCGCCGCCTATGCTGGAGAGCAGTGGCACACCAAAAACAGATGAAATCGACCAGCCTAAAAACACAAAGGTGATGGCTTGACCGCGCTCTTTAGGCGTTGCCAGCAAGCCCACACAGGCAGCGGCTTGCGGCGTAAAGATGGCAGGTGTCACCACGGAGAGTACCCGCGCAATGAGCAGCAGCGTAAAGTTGGGCGCGATAGCGCAAAGCACGTGGAAAAAGGCGTACCACAGCATGGTGAAGGTCAGCAGCTTGCGCCTGTCCCACTTGGCGACAAGTGCGGCAAAGATCGGTGCGCCCACACCCATTAAGACCGATCCAGCGGTAATCAGTTGTCCGGTGATGGGGATGGACTCGCCCATATTGCTGCTGATCTGAGTGAGCGTGGCTGGTACAACCATAATGCCCATGCCGATGGCTAAATTGCCAAATAGCAGCGCCCATAAAATTTGTGGGTTCATTTTTTCTTTTCTTTTTATTTTTGGAGTGATGCAATCATGTCTATTTCTATGTACTCGGCAAGTGTGCCTGTTTTTACCCGGATGCTTTCTAACCTGAGTCATTTTTTGGACAAAGCCACCGCCAATGCTGCGGTGCGTAAATTTGATACGGCGGTGCTGGTGAATGATCGCTTGGCACCCGATATGCTGCCCTTTGCGACCCAAGTACGCATTGCCTGCGATGCGGCCAAACTCTCGTTTGCGCGTATTGGCGGCGTGGACGCACCTAAGTTTGATGACAACGAAACCACGTTTGAGCAGCTCAAACAGCGCATCGCTCAAACGCTGGCGTTTATCGCGACGATCAAGCCAGAAGACATGAATGGCAAAGAAGCCGTGGTGGTGACGTTTAAGGCAGGCCCTGTGGAGCGCACCTTGTCAGGGGAGGACTACCTCAAGCATTGGGCCACGCCCAACGTCTATTTCCACGTCACGACGGCTTACAACATCTTGCGCAAAAACGGCGTGGACTTGGGTAAGACCGACTTCTTGCTGGGCAAAATTTAAAAGCCCTCTCGCTGCTGCTGTGAGCGGCCATCATGGTTACCCATCATGGCCATAGGGCTTTAAATCGACTGTTGCAAGGCCTCAAGCCGATCCAGCTCGGCAAAGATGTAATCAAAGCTGCCCGTGATGATGACGCGCGCGAGGCGCTGCTCGCGAAAGTCGGTGCAACTGTCGGCGACAAAAGTGAGTTTGGTTTGTTGTTTCATGGTGCGGTACTCCTTGCGTGTAGAGGCTCTTGGACTAGGCAAACACTTGATTACGGATCAGTCCGACGGCGAGGCCTTCAATCGCGAAGGTCTCGTCGGGGTGGACGATGATGGTTTGAAAGTCGGGATTTTCGGGATGTAGCTCAATGTGGCTGGCCTTTTTTTCAAAGCGCTTAACGGTGACTTCCTCGCCCACACGCGCCACCACAATTTGACCGTTATGCGCGGTGCGGCACGACTGCACAGCGAGCAAGTCGCCATCCATGATGCCGATGCCTTGCATACTCATGCCGCGTACTTTGAGTAGGTAGTCGGGGCGCTGCGTAAACAGGCTGGGCTCTAGGTGATAGGTTTGTTCGATGTGCTCTTGCGCCAAGATGGGAGAGCCTGCTGCGACCCGGCCAATCAGGGGCAAAACGAGTTGCGCGAGGCTTTGAATTTGTAGCCCCATTTGTTCGGAGAACTGGCTGATGCGCGACTCGTTAACCGCTTGCAGGCGATGACCTTTGAGCCGGATGCCGCGTGATGTGCCGCTGACCAGCTCGATAACGCCCTTGCGGTTCAAGGCTTGCAGATGATCTTCGGCGGCGTTGATGGATTTAAAACCCAGCTCGGAGGCAATTTCGGCGCGTGTGGGCGGCGAGCCCGTCGTGGCGATGGTGCGCTCAATCAATGTCAAAATCTCCTGCTGGCGAGCGGTCAATTTCACGGAGGGATTGAAGTTCTGCATATAAGCTCCTGTTTTAAAAACTGATAGGAAAGACAGTGGCTGTATTTTTACACAGATTACGCACAGGTCAAGCACTTCATCATGAAAAATGAGAATAGTCAGGAAAACTTAACAATCTTGTTGCTGGGGACGGGCGGCACGATTGCCGGTTTGCAGCAAGGCGCGAGTACGTATCGGGCGGCGCAGCTGCCGATTGAAACGCTGATGCAGGAACTAGCGCCAGCGGGTCACGTCACCATCTTGCCCGAGCAGTTGGCACAAGTGGACAGCAAAGATATGAGCTTTGCGGTGTGGGAGCGGCTTTATGTCCGCATCAACGCTGCGCAGCAAGACCCAGCCATAGATGCTGTTGTGGTCACGCACGGCACCGACACGATGGAAGAGACGGCGTATTTTTTGCATCGAACGTTGGTTTGCACCAAGCCCGTCGTTCTGACGGGTTCCATGCGTGCGGCCGATAGCGCGGATGCCGATGGCCCGCGCAATTTAAGCGATGCGCTGAAGCAGGCACGTCACTTGCCCCCCGGTGTTTGGGTGGTGTTTGCGGGAGAGGTGTTTTCAGGCGGCAACGTACAAAAAATACATCCCACACGCCTCAATGCTTTTGCGGTGATGGACGACGACTCCAGCACAGGCGTGGATGGCATGCCAGTCATGCCGCTTGAGGCCTCATCACCCCTAGCTCTTGCGTGCATACCGCTACGACTTCCGGTTGCGCGTTGGCCTCGGGTGGAGATCGTGATGAGTTACGCGGGAGCCAGCGGTGCCTTGGTTCAGGCCTTGATCGAGCAGCAAGTCGATGGCCTGGTGGTGGCCGCAACGGGCAACGGCACCGTGCACGATGCGCTAGAGGCGGCGCTCAATCGTGCACGTCGCGCGGGCATCGCTGTCGTGCGCAGCACCCGGTGCTTGCAGGGACACGCGCTGCACGCGCGGATTGATTTGATGTTGCAGCTGATCGAAGCTAAGAGAAGCTCATAGCTGAAGCCATACGCTTGTGATGGGCATGGTTCGAGTGATTCGTACGCCCTTGAAAATTTTGAGTTCAAACACAGATGATGGGTTCTGGTTTTTTTCTTCATGTATCTTTTTTATAGGAGGACCATTTCATGAATTCACTTATCACGCGCACACGTTTTTTGGACGACTTTTTAAAAGATTTTTCACCTGGTTATTACGTTCGTCCGCTTCATGGCGATGCGCTGCCAGCGCCTGAAAAAATCAAGATTGATGTGAAGGAAGGGGACGATGCTTTTGTCGTTCACGCTGATATTCCGGGCGTTGCCAAGGAGAATATCCACGTCGATATTGAGGGCGCTTTGGTCAGTGTCCGCGCTGAGGTCAACCAAACCGATGTCAAAACCGAGGATGGCAAAGCCGTTCACACCGAGCGCTACTCGGGCTCGGTGGCGCGTTCTTTCAACTTGCCCAGCGAGGTGGACAAAGACAAGGCCAAGGCCAAGTACGAAAACGGGGTGCTGACCTTGACCCTACCCAAGTTGCAAGTCGTGAAAGCAAAACGTTTGCAGGTAGAGTGAGCTTAGATCGCCAATTCGGCAATCATCTCAATCTCGGTGCAAGCACCCAGCGGTAGCTGAGCCACGCCAAACGCTGATCTGGCGTGGCTTCCCACTTTGCTACCAAAAACCTGAGCGATGAGCTCAGAGGCTCCATTGATGACCAAATGTTGTTCGGTGTAATCGGGCGTGGAGTTGACCAGTCCCATCAATTTGACAATGCGCGTGACACCGCTGAGATCGGTTCCTGCGTCTTTGCAAGCCGCCTCTAGGGTGCCCAGCAAGTCAATGGCGACGGCTCTTGCCGAAGCATTTCCTTCTTGCGTTGTCATGTTCTGGCCCAGTTTGCCTACCCATACTTGGGGCGTGGCCGCATCATATTTTTTGGCGATATGTCCGCTTAAAAAAACCAACGATCCCGACCTCGCAAAAGGCACGTAAGCGGCCGCAGGTACGCCTACGGGCGGTAGCGCAATACCAAGTTCTTTGAGTCTGTCGTAGGGCGATGTCATGGGGTTCTCCTTGTCTGATTTGGCGGTAAAGTGCAGCGATGTTAATCGCATTTCTGACGGGGTTTGTGGCGGGTGTGGCACTGCAATTACAACAGGCCACTTTGTGGCAAGCCTTATCTTACATGGCTTGCACGGCACTTGCCTTGGCAGGCCTTGCTACGCTTGGCCTGTGGGCAAGGTGCCGATCAAAAATCGCTGTTTTTATGCTCGCTGCATTGCTCATGTTTGCCTTGACGGGATGGCGTGCCGCCAGCTATTTGCAAACGACCATCCGCCCGGCACTAGAGGGACAAGACCTTGCGGTGGTGGGCGTTGTGAGCGCCATGCCCCTGCGCCTAGAGACGGGGCTGCGCTTTCGTTTTGAAGTGGAGGCCGCCTATCAAGGCGATCAATCCGTGACCTTGCCGCCGCGCTTGCTGTTGTCGTGGTACAAGCGTGAGGCGAATGACGATGGCACCGCCTTCAACCTAGAGGATGCTGCCTTGCAGCCCAGGGCGGGCGAACGCTGGCAGTTCACGGTGCGACTCAAAGCGCCACATGGCAATGTCAATCCGCACGGTTTTGATTACGAGCTTTGGATGTGGGAGCAAGGCGCGGGCGCATCGGGTTATGTGCGCGAGAGCCGTCGCCAAGCGGCGCAACCATCGACAGTGCCTAAGCGCGTGGGGCGCGTGGAGTGGAGTGCCGCGTACAGCATGGAGCGCTGGCGAGGCGTTGTGCGCGATCAGGTGTTCCAGCGCCTAGGGTCAGGCGATGCTCGGCCAGCAGCTGGCGTGATTGCGGCCTTGGTGGCCGGTGATCAAGCTGCCATTGAGCGAGCGGACTGGGATGTTTTTCGCGCCAGTGGTGTGGCGCATTTGATGAGTATTTCGGGGCTGCACATCACCATGTTTGCGTGGTTGGCATCCTTGCTTGTGAGCCGTGCGTGGCGCCGTTCGGTACGTTTGTGTTTGACTGTGCCAGCGGCGCATGCCGGTGTGCTGGGTGGATTGGCGCTGGCAACGCTGTATGCTTGGTTTTCGGGTTGGGGCGTGCCCGCGCAGCGCACCATCTGGATGCTGGCTGCGTTTTCATTCTTGCGTTTGGTGGGGCTGCGTTGGCCGTGGTATGCCACTTGGTTGCTGGCGGCAGTGGTGGTGCTGACCGTAGACCCTTGGGCCTTGTTGCAAGCTGGATTTTGGTTGTCGTTTGTGGCGGTTGCCGTGTTGTTCGCGTCGGACGCTGCACCTGCTCGCTTGCCGCAGGGGGCTGATCCGCCGAAGCCCAAACTCAAACTGAGCGCTCCTGTATGGGCAGCGCTGCGAGAGCAGTGGATCATCACACTTGCGTTGGCACCGTTGACGCTTGTTTTATTCCAGCAACTCTCGCTGGTCAGCTTGCTAGCCAATGCGCTGGCAATTCCGTTGGTAACTTTGTTGGTGACGCCGCTGTCGATGCTGGGGGTGCTGTGGCAGCCTTGGTGGGACGCAGCCGCTTGGGTCATTGCGCTGCAAACCGATGCGCTTCGGTGGTTGACCACTTTGCCCTATGCGGTGTACACAGCGCCTGCGCCGCCCCTGTGGGTGAGTGCGCCTGCAGTGCTAGGGGCTGTTTTAATGGTGGTGCCGCTGTACCTTGTTAAGCGCTGGCAAGCCTTATCGATCAAGGCTTTGCTGGCGATGCTACTTTTTACGCCGTGGTTATTGTGGCAACCCAGTCGTCCTGCCATGGGGCAATTGGGTGTGATGGCGATTGACATCGGGCAGGGTAACGCCGTGCTGATCCAAACGGCGCATCACAGTTTGCTGTTCGATGCCGGACCGCGTTTTTCGCGCGAGAGTGATGAGGGGCATCGCACCATCGTGCCATTACTCAGGGCGCTTGGGGTCAAGCTGGATGTGCTGATGCTCAGCCACAAAGATAGCGATCACACCGGCGGCGCAAAAGCGGTGTTAGCCGCGCACCCACAGGCAAGCGTGATGACCAGTGTCACCTTGCCCCAAGACCTTGCTGCACTTGGTTTGCCCTCTAATAGCCAACCTTGCTATGCGGGTCAAACGTGGCGCTGGGATGAGGTTTTGTTTGAAGTCTTGCATCCTGCGCAAGAGGATTTGAATCCCGAGAAAAAACTCAAGCCCAATGCCATTGCTTGCGTTTTAAAAGTCACGGGTGCGCTCAGCGCGGATCGCGCAACACCTGCCTCTATCTTGTTGACGGCCGACATTGAGGCGCGCGAGGAGGCTGCGCTTGTGAGTGCGCAGCTGGGGCGCTTGCCTTCCACCGTGCTGCTGGTGCCGCATCATGGCAGTAAGACCTCATCAAGCGAGGCGTTTTTGGACGCGGTCAACCCCAAACTTGCGATGGTGCAAGCGGGGTATCGCAACCGATTTACGCATCCGCGCCCAGAGGTCATGGCACGTTATGAGCAGCGCAGCATTCCAACCGTCTTATCGTCTAGCTGCGGCGCTGCCATCTGGCGTAGCGATACGCCAGATGAGGTGATGTGCCAACGACACATCAATGCGCGGTATTGGCGGCATCAACCACGCTAAGATAGACCTCTATGCATAGTCTCCAACATCTTTTTGATAACAACCGCGCGTGGGCTAAAGCGGTTGAAACCAAGCACCCTGGCTTTTTTAATGAGCTTAAAAATCAGCAAACGCCTAAATACTTGTGGATTGGCTGCTCGGACTCGCGCGTGCCAGCCAACGAGATTACCGGGCTTGCGCCGGGCGAGGTGTTTGTCCACCGCAACATCGCTAACGTGGTAGTCCATTCCGATTTAAATGCGCTCTCCGTGATTCAGTACGCGGTTGATCATTTGAAAGTCGAGCACATCATTGTGGTGGGGCATTACGGCTGCGGCGGTGTGTTGGCAGCGCTACGCGGTGCGCGAATTGGGCTGGCCGATAACTGGCTGCGGCACGTGCACGACGTGAAGCTTCGGCATCGCCAGCGCCTGATGCATCTTTGTACCAATGATCAAGAAAATACGCTGTGCGAGATGAATGTGATTGAGCAGGTGGGCAATGTGGCGTTATCCAATGTCCTGCAAGACGCATGGGCACGCGGGCAAGCGGTGGCGGTACATGGTTGGGTCTATGGACTGGGTGATGGGTTGGTCAAAGACTTGAATGTGACGATGACCCATCCCGATGAAGTGGTGAGCGTTTTTAGTCAAGCGATCAAGCGTTATCCACGTGCCGATGCGTCAGCGCAGCGCTCCATGCCATTCCCTTAGATGACGCAAAGCGCCTCCAGCATTTTGCGGCAAGACATTGCCACCACGGGCTTGGTTGGTTTGGCTCACGCCGTGTCGCACTTTATGCAAATGCTGCTGGTGCCACTGTTTCCGATCTTTCGGCAAGAGTTTGATTTGAGCTTTTCTCAAATCGGTGGGTTGGTCAGCGTGCTCTACACGGTCTCAGGCATTGGGCAGGCCAGTGCGGGCTTTGTGGTGGATCGCATCGGTGCGCGTCCGGTCTTGTTGACTTCGTTTGTGCTGTTTATGGCAGCTGCGCTTACCGCTGCCCACGCAACGGGCTACGCAAGCTTGATCGCGGTGATGGTGCTGGTGGGTCTGGCCAATGCGCCATTTCATCCGGTCGATTTCACGATCTTGAATCAACGGGTATCGCCCGCACGATTGGGCTATGCGTTTAGCGTCCATGGTGTCACGGGGAATGTGGGCTGGGCTTTGGCACCGGTCTTTTTTATGGGCATCACAGCGCTGTCGTCGTGGCGCACGGCATATTACGGCGCTGCTGCGCTGCTTGCAGGCGTGCTTGGCATTTTGGTGTGGCATAGGGAAGCGCTTCAAACCAAGGCCACGGGCGCGCATCGCAAGCTGGGCGTAGCGACCACCAACACAGGGGCTAGCAGTGGGGTTAACACCAGCGGTCGTGCGAATGTCAAGGCATCGGATCAGCTGGTAAGTCCCTTCGCATTTTTAAAGCTACCGGCGGTGTGGTGGTGTTTTGGCTTTTTTATGTTTGCCACGATGACACTGGCTGTTGTGCAAAGTTACTCCACTTCGATTCTGCAAAACATGCACAAGGTTTCGCTTTATATGGCAAACGCAACGCTAACAGGCTATATGGTTTGCGCTGCGATTGGAATGATCATTGGGGGATGGGTGGCAGCCAAATTTGCCGATCAAAGCGACCGTGTTGTTGCTTGGGCGATGACGGTGGCGGCCGCGACGCTGGTAGGGGCCGCAACAGGCGTGCTGGGCGCTGTGGGGACTTGCGTACTGATTGCCAGCACGGGCTTTGCGATTGGTGTGGGCGGGCCTAGCCGCGACATGATGATCAAGAAAGCAACCCCTGCTGGGGCGACCGGGCGCGTGTACGGACTGGTGTATTGCGGCATGGATGTGGGCTTTGCGATTGCACCGGCTTTGTTCGGTATTTTGATGGATCGCGGTTACTACGCCAGCGTGCTCGTTGGCGCAGGTGCAACGCTGATGATTGGTGTGTGGCTGGCGTTAGGTGTTGGACGTCAAACGATAAGGACACGATGATGAAACTGGCAGGACATTTACTCGTTGATTGCTTGATTGAACAAGGGGTTTCCCATATTTTCGGTGTGCCGGGCGAGAGCTTTTTAGCTTGCCTCGATGGCATTTATGAGCGTAGCGACAAAATCCAATTTATCAATTGTCGGCAAGAGGGCGGCGCTGCGTTTATGGCCGAGGCTGTGGGTAAGTTGACGGGTCGTCCGGGAGTGTGTTTTGTGACACGCGGCCCAGGTGCCACCAATGCGTCTATTGGCGTACACACGGCGTTTCAAGATTCAACGCCGATGGTGTTGCTAGTCGGCGATGTGGAACGAGCCACCCGTGACCGCGAGGCGTTTCAAGAGGTCAATTACCTGAGTTTTTTCGATTCGATGACCAAGCGGGTAGAGCGTGTGGATGATGCCAATCGCATCCCGGAATACATCGCGCGTGCTTTTGCCACCGCCATGAATGGTCGTCCAGGCCCCGTCGTGCTGGTGCTTCCCGAAGATATGCAGATTGAGCAGGTGGACACCCAGCGCTATCCCGCACTGCCGCGTGTTGCGGCGACGCGCCCCGGCGTGGATAGAGCTGCGCTAAAGCAATTTGAAACGATGCTGCTCGCCAGCACGCGCCCCTTCGTGCTCGTGGGCGGTGCAGGCTGGAGTGCCACGTCCGCATTGGCTTTGCAGGCATTTGCTGAAAAATTTCATGTGCCCGTTGGCAATGCCTTTCGCTTTCAAGACACCTTTGACAACCATCATCCAAACTATGCGGGTGATGTGGGCATTGGCATCAATCCAAAGCTGGCCGCGCATATCCGAGAGAGTGATTTGATCATTGCAATCGGCCCTCGTTTGGGTGAAATGACAACCGGGGGCTACGGGATGCTGACCGCTCCTCAGCTCACAGGAAACAGTGGCGCACAAAAGTTGATTCATATTCATGCCAGTAGCGAAGAGCTAAACCGCGTGTACGCGGCAGACCTTGCTATTAATGCGAGCATGGACGCTGCGGCACAGGCGCTTGCTCAGTTGCAAGCACCCAGTAACAAGGTGTGGATAGCAGCAACGGCGGCGTGGACGGCACGTGTGCATGCCACTTACGAGGCCAATGTGGTGCACGAGCCGATTGTGGACGCGCAGCAGCAGGCGGTGGGGGAGATCGATATGCCGACGATAGTGGCGCTTTTGCAAAAACATCTGCCCAGCGATGCGGTGCTCACCAACGGGGCTGGTAATTTTGCGAGTTGGGTGCATCGTTATTTCAAGCATCACGGACTGGTGAAGGGCTACAAAACGCAGCTTGCACCAACCTCGGGGTCAATGGGCTACGGTGTTCCAGCGGGTATTGCCGCTTCCATCACGACGGGACGCACGGTGCTCACGATGGCGGGTGATGGTGATTTTTTGATGAATGGACAGGAGCTAGCAACAGCCGTTCAGTATGGTGCCAAGAGCGTGATTGTGTTACTCAATAACGGTATCTACGGCACGATCCGCATGCACCAAGAGCGTCAGTATCCCGCGCGCGTCAGCGGCTCGACGATGTCGCAGCAAAATTTCGCTGCACTGGCTGAGGCTTATGGCTATGTGGGGGTGCGTATGACCCGAACCGAGGAATTTGAGTCGCAATTGCAAGCCGCACTGGCGAGAAGCCAAGGCACGCTGATTGAGGTGATATTGAACGCTGAAGTGCTGACCACACGCGGCACGTTGTCGGGCATTCGTGATGCGGCTTTGGCTTCGTCACTCCCAAAGGCGGGTCGTTCGTCCGCATAAAAAATACCGCTTGATCAAGCGGTATTTTTGATGGAGTGCCCAGCACTTTAGGTCACTAGGCGGTCTTTGTGGTTTTAGGCTTTATGGTGGTTGAGCTTATGCAGCGTGTTTGCCAATTAAGCCTGCTAGCTGAAACATCGAAACTTGTGCCGCACCACCAAACAAGACTTTGAGCTTAGCGTCAGCGTTAATCATGCGTTTATTTTTTGTGTCTTGCAGGCCGTGTTTTTTGATATAGACCCACAACTGTTTGACGATTTCGGTACGTGGTAATGGAGTGGCTCCGATCACAGCTGCTAAGGCGGCATCAGGTGTCATGGGCTTCATGAATGCCGCATTGGGCGTGCGTTTTGCAGCAGGGGCTTTCTTTGCAGCTACTTTTTTAGCTGGGGCTGCTTTTTTGGCGGGGGCTTTTTTTGCGGCTGTGGCCATGATGTTTCCTTAAGGTAGTTGTTGAAGCTGCTAATGCTAATGGGAAAAATGGATTTTTTAAAAATCTTTGGCTTAATTCAATAAAAAATTTAAGCCCCGTTGCGATGATGCGACAGGGCGCGCGCGACCTCGGTAACAAGGCTGGAACCACGGTAAATCAAGCCGGTGTAGATTTGTACGGCATCGGCTCCTGCCTTGATTTTGCTGACGGCATCCATGCCGCTCATGATGCCACCCACGCCAATGATGGGAAAGCGAGGAAGTTTGAGTCCCGCGCAGGCAAGGTCTAGTGAGGCTCTGAGCACAGTGATGAGGCGATTGCTGGCGGCGAGCAGAGGTGCTCCGCTGAGACCGCCTGTCTCTTGGGCATGTGATAAACCTTGAACGGCCTCGCGTGCCAGTGTGGTGTTGGTTGCGATGACACCGTCCATGCCATGACGCACAAGTGCTTTGGCAATAAAGTCAATTTGAAGTCCGTCTAAGTCCGGCGCAATTTTGACAAAAATGGGCACGTGTTTGCCGTGTTGTTCGGACA
This sequence comes from uncultured Burkholderiaceae bacterium, assembly GCA_964485285.1. Taxonomy (GTDB): domain Bacteria; phylum Pseudomonadota; class Gammaproteobacteria; order Burkholderiales; family Burkholderiaceae_C; genus JASGCK01. The sequence goes on from CAZAIW010000005.1 coordinate 11,980, forward strand.
ATTGTTCGCGCCTGATGGAGAGCTGCGCGAGCAAGGCCTCCAAGGCATCGTCGCTTTGCAAGGCACGCAGGTTCTTGGTGTTGGGGCTGGAGATATTGATGGTGACGTAGTCGGCGTGTGGGTAGACACCGGCCAAAGCCAGCAGGTAATCGTCGGCGGCACGCTCAAGCGGCGTGATGGCGTTTTTGCCAATGTTGAGGCCAAGAATTTTCCCTTCGCTACGGAACTTTGCGTGCTCTACGTTGCGGATAAAAGTGTCCAAGCCCTCATTGTTAAAACCAAGTCGGTTGATGAGCGCATGAGCTTTAGGCAAGCGGAACATACGCGGCTTGGGATTGCCGCTTTGCGCCAGCGGTGTGACGGTGCCTACCTCCACAAAACCAAAGCCCATGGCACCTAGTCCATCAATCACGCGGGCGTTTTTATCGAGACCTGCGGCCATGCCAACGCGATTAGGAAAGCGAAGTCCTGCCAGCGTGATCGAGTCACTGATGAATGGTTGCCGGTACAAACAATCCCAAGGCGTGCGCTGCGTGCGAGCCAAGAGGTTCATGGTGATGTCGTGTGCGTGTTCAGCGTCTAGCTGAAACAAGGCGGCGCGTGAGAGAAAGTAGGGGAGTAGTGACATGGGTACAATTTTCCCATGACTCAAGATGAACTTAAAACCCAAGTCGGCATAGCCGCTCTCACATACATCCAAAACGGCGAAGTGATCGGTGTTGGCACCGGGTCAACCGTCAATAAGTTTATCGACGCACTGGCCGATGCGATTGCCAAGGGACAGGTGAATATCGCGGGAGCGGTCTCCAGCTCGGCAGCTTCAACCCAGCGGCTCATCGGTCACGGCATTAAGGTATTGGAAGCCAACGACGTGAGTCGCCTTGGTGTGTACATTGACGGTGCCGATGAGATTGATGGCGATGGCTACATGATCAAAGGCGGCGGTGCGGCGCTGACTCGCGAAAAAATTGTGGCCAGCCTTGCCGAAAAATTTGTGTGCATTGCTGACGAATCCAAGCTGGTCAAGACCTTAGGCACCTTTCCGCTGCCGGTAGAGGTCATCCCGATGGCAAGTAGTTACGTTCAGCGGCGTTTCGTAGCCAAGGGCGGAGTCGCCGTGGTGCGCTTAAAGGATGGACAGCCTTTGCTGACGGATAACGGGCAGCACATCTTAGATGTCACGGGGCTGCAAATCAAAGAGCCGTTGGCGTTTGAGCTAGGTGTGAATCAATGGGCCGGCGTTGTAACGGTCGGCGTGTTTGCCCAGCAAAAAGCCAGCGTCTGCCTGCTGGGGACAGCCACTGGCGTTCGGACTCTCAAGTTTTAACGCGGGTGGTTAGAAGTTATAGCTGGCACCGATGGTGAAGCTTGGGATGATGGATAACTTGGCGAGGCTGTCATTGGTTTTTTGATTTTGTGCATCAATATCGGCTTGCGACACGAGGCCTTTAGCTACCAAATCAGTGGCGGACTCCACTTTAAATTTGCCTAACAAAAAGCCCAGTTCGGTAAAAAATCCCCAGCCCTTTTCTTTGTGTGCATGGTGACCGTAGCCGATGCCAACAAAGGGTGTCACTTTGGGCAACTTCACGGCTAAGTTGTAGTAACTGCCAGAGAGATTAACCGTTTTGTTGTTAATGGTTGCCGTTGCATTGCCCGTCGCCGTGGAGTTGAGCTCGAACTTCGTATCGTTGTAAGTCAGGCCACCCGTTAGGCGAAATCCACCATTCATTGGAAACCAATCCCCAAAGGCACCCACGCGGTTATTGGTGAATTTTCCGGTGTAGTTCACGCCGTCTTGCGCCCCATCTTTGCTGAGCTTGAAGCCGCCTGCAAATTCACCGCGTAGGGTGGTGCTAGGGGAGACGCTGTGTGCATAGCCTAAGGTTAGGCCATAGCCAAGAGTGCCGCCTGAACCGCCATAAACTTTGCCTGATTGAGACCATGCGGCTGTTGATGCAACAGCTAATGCGGCTGCGATGAGTGATGGTTTAAACATGATGGTATTTTTCTTTCATAAAAAAACCAGCCCGCGAGCTGGTTTTGGATCGGATGTTTATTGACTAGAACTTAAAGCGGACACCAACCGAGAGGAGGTTGGCATTAAATGAACCACTAGTCGTTTTATCATTTTTGAATGTGCCACTATCATAATCAACGGTTATAGCGGTGGATTTGTTGAAGCTGTAAGAGTAGCCAAGACCCAGATTCAAGGCTCCGTTGGTTTGAGTATTCGCAACACCAGCAGCTAGTGCGTTTCCACTGATATCAGATTTGTTTGATCCGTAATAAAGTCCTATTTTCAGGCCATGACCATTTCCAAGATCAGCGCCATAAACACCGCCAATGGCCATGGAGGTGGCTTTCATTTCAGCTGTCGTGCCGCCAAGAAATGTTGGAACATTTTTACCAAAATTAATCAACATTCCCTCAGCTGACCAACCATTACCAAATTCGTAACCGATCGCAAACTTGTTCCCGGTTGAGCTCTTTTTCACGCTAGTAGCCCCGCTACTTCCAGCATCTAGATTGACGGTGCCTTGACCAATTGCGCCTTGTACATAAACCTGTGCAAACGAGCTCGTTGCGGCGATTGCTAATGCGGCGGCGATGAGTGATTTTTTAAACATGTGTATTTCTCCGTGAAGTTGATAAAGCTAAAGGCATCCCAAAAAATGCGTTCCCTAGTTTAGCTGAATGGCCGCATTTTTCATGCCACCATGCCTCAAAAGAGCATCTATTTCTGGCTTTCGTCCCTTAAATGCAACAAATGAGGTTAGTGCGGGGCGGCTACCGCCCACTTGCAAAATTTCTTGCAAATATCGCTGACCTACCACTTGAATGGCTTGCTGGCGACTGTCTGTGGGTGCCAAGGCGCTCGCCTCTTGAAACGCCGCATAGCAATCGCTGCTGAGGACTTCGGCCCACTTATAGCTGTAGTAGCCTGCCGCATAACCACCCGCAAAAATATGGCTAAAGCTATGCGGGGTGCGACTGTTATCAGGTGTTGGCAAGACCGCTGTATCGTTGCGAACTTCGGCGAGCAACTTGAGCGGATCGGTCACGGCCGATGGTTGGCTGTGCAGCAGCATATCGAATAGCGCAAACTCCACTTGACGCATGGTTCCTAGCCCGTTTTGAAAGTTTTTGGCTGCGAGCATCTTGTCAAATAATTCGCGTGGCATGGGTTCACCCGTCTCGATGTGCGCCGACATGCCCTTGACAACTTCCCATTCCCAGCAAAAATTTTCCATTAACTGGCTAGGTAATTCGACAGCGTCCCATTCCACGCCGTTGATGCCTGCGACATCGCGCTCATTAACACGTGTCAGCATGTGGTGCAAGCCATGACCAAATTCGTGAAAAAGTGTGATGACATCATCGTGTGTGAGGAGCGCCGGTTTGCCGGCAACACCCTCCGAAAAGTTGCAGACCAAGTGTGCAATGGGCGTTTGCAGTTCACCCGAGTCAGGCCTTAACCAGCGACCCCTTGCGTCATCCATCCACGCACCACCGCGTTTGCCATTGCGAGCAGCTGTATCAAGATAAAAATGTGCGATGGTGGTGGCTGCATCGCTAGGTGTGGCTTGGCGCTCGACCCGATAAAACTGCACTTGCTGGTTCCATGTGGCGGCAGTATCTAAAACCATGCGTACACCGAAGAGCATGTCGATTTGCGCAAATAACCCAGCAAGGACTTTAGGGAGTTGGAAGTAGTTTTTAACGTCCGATTCAGAGTAGGCATAGCGGGCTTCTTTGAGCCGCTCGGCAATAAATGTCCAGTCCCAAGGTTGTGGATCATTCCACCCAAGCTGCGTTTTTGCAAACTCGCGCATTTCGGCCACATCGTGGGTGGCATAAGGTTTGGCGCGAGTGGCCAAGTCTTTTAAAAATGCAATGACTTCGCTTGATGCCCCCGCCATTTTGGTCGCCAGAGACACAGCAGCGTGATGTGCAAATCCCAGTAGCTGTGCTTGCTCGTGCTTGAGGGCGAGCAGCTCGGTGATGATGGTGCTGTTGTCGCGCAAGGCCGCGCCATCCCCTTGTGCTACGTCACTGGCTCTGGTGATATAGGCTTGGTAGAGCCGCTTGCGTAGCGATGTGCTGCGCGCAAATTGCATGATGGGAACGTAGCATGGCGCATGAAGGGTCAACGCATACCCATGTGGCTGATCCGTTTTTTGAGCGACGGAGAGTTTTTCAAATCTAGCCTTGGCTGCAAGCCTTACATCGTCTGGCACGCCAGCCATCTCGGCCTCGCAGGCCATGTAGGAAAAGGCTTCTGTGGCATCGAGGACGTTTTCGCTGAACTTTTGTGATAGCGCAGAGAGCTTCTCGTCGATTGCAGCGTAGCGCTCTTTGGCCGCGCCTACCAAGTCCGCACCGCCAAGTCGGAAATTGCGTAGCGCATTTTGATGTGCTTGGCGCTGTTCGGCATTGAGGCTTTGAGTGTCAATGGCTTTGTATCTGGCGTAGAGTCGCTCGTCTGAACCTAGCGCGGTAAAAAACGCAGTAACACGTGGCAAAGTCTCGTTATACGCAGCGCGTAGCTCGGGGGTGTCCTGCACGCTATTGAGGTGACTTACGGCACTCCACGCCATACTCAGGCGTTCGGTGGCAACATCCAGCGTGGCGCTTAAATCGTGCCAAGTTGCTGGTGTGATGCTGTCGCAAGCCTTATCCAGCGCTGCTTGAGCGTTTCCTAGCAGTTCATCGATGGCTGGCGCAATGTGCTCGGGATGTATCGCCGCGAAGTCGATGAGCGTATTGGCATGGGGACGACATAGAAGCGGGTTCATTTAACTGAGTTGCGTTTTTTTGATGCTCTTTTGTTTAGGTTGAACGCGCTTGACTTTGCCACCAAAGGTGAGGCGCTCGTTACCCAATACACGCAAGGTGCGCACTTCTGGGCGTTGACCACCGCGTTTGCTGTATTTGAGTACTTTCATTTCACGGGGACCTGGCATGCGGTCTTCATCAACAGGTTTTTCCGCAGCAGGTTTTTCACGCCATAAAACCAGCAACTTGCCGATGTGCTGAATGGGGGCAGCGTTCAATTCTTCGGACAGTTCAACCAGCATGGCTTCGCGTGCGCTACGCTCATCAGAGAACACACGCACCTTGATGAGTCCGTGCGCGTTGAGCGCTGCATGTACTTCGCGTTTGACGGCGGCGGTGAGTCCCTCGTGACCGATCATCACGACGGGATTGAGATGGTGCGCTTCAGCGCGAAGCTGTTTGCGGTCTTGGATATTGAGTTTGATGGCTGTCATCGTTTGATTATCCCTTACGGAAACAAACGAGAATCAGCACTATGAAAGTTCAAAAACAAAGCGGTAAAAAGGGAAAGAAGCTCAACAAAGCGTGGCTGAATGACCACTTAAATGATCCCTACGTCAAAATGGCGCAGCGTGATGGCTACCGGGCACGCGCAGCTTATAAGCTCAAAGAAATTGACGAAACGCTAGGTCTCATCAAACCCGGTATGACGGTGGTTGACTTGGGCTCTAGTCCTGGCGCTTGGAGTCAATATCTGCGCCGTAAGCTGTGTGGCACGGAGGGGGCGAGCATGATTGGGGCTAACCGCGTGATAGCCGCTGATGCCAAGTCTGGCGCGGCTTCGGGAGCACTCAATGGTCGCATCGTGGCGCTTGATATTTTGCCCATGCTGCCCGTAGAGGATGTCACTTTTATTCAAGGCGACTTTCGAGAGGATGCCACACTGGCGACATTGCACACGATGCTTGGGGGTGATGCGAGATTACATCAGGTCGATTGCGTGGTTTCGGACATGGCACCGAATTTGTCGGGTGTGGAGTCCGCCGATGCTGCGCGCATGTGTCATTTGGTGGAAATTGCTGTGGACTTTGCCAAGTCGCACCTAACACCGGGCGGAGCCTTAGTCGTCAATGTTTTTCATGGAAGCGGGTATAGCCAGCTGGTGAAATTGTTTAAAGAAACGTTTGAAGTCGTCAAACCCATGAAGCCTAAAGCCTCGCGCGACAAATCGGCGGAAAACTTTATTGTGGGTATGCGTTTGAAATAGGTAATGTCGTTGCGTTATGCCCGTCCTTTTGGCAAGCTCAGGGTGAACGCCGGTTTGCAGGCCATCTGTTGTTATGCAGACAGCCCTTATATTTTGCCGCGCTGCTTCAGGCGACTGAGTGTTTCAGCCGATAGGTTCAGGTAGGCGGCTAGTTCTTTTTTGGGAATGCGGTCAAACAATTCGGGTTGTTTGCGCAAAAAGCGCTGCACGCGCCCCGTGGCATCCAGCAAATGCAGTGTGATGGTGTGCGCCATGATGTCGCTCATGGATGACATGACGTGGTATTCAAAGGCATGTTTGAGTGCGGGGTGTCGCTCAATGAAACTGACCCAGTGTTCCAGCGGCATTTTGGCAATGCGAGCCGTTGTCAAACAGACGATGCTGTAGGGGGTGGGTTTTTTCAACCGCCATGCTGCGTAACTGGTTTCAACATCACGCTCGGCCGCAAAACGAAGGATCATTTCCTTGGCATCGGCATTGGTCACAACACGTTTAAGGATGCCACTCAAAATGAAATACTGTTCCATTTCTCGCACACCTTGATGCAGCAAGATGGCGCCTTTTTTGCCATCCACAATGCTGAGATGACTCTCAAGTTCCTCCCTTTGTGCATCATTCAAATCATGCAGCATCGCGTTTTGTCTAAGCTGTACGCGAATGATATTTTTATCAGTGTGCTGATGGATGGCAGTCATGGGCGAATAGAAGATTGGCAGAAATTGACGCAGGTCAATGGTACGGTGTTGTGGTGTTCCTATGATACCGATTCCCTAGCCAACAGAGGAAAAATGATATGTCTGCTGACACAACCGCACCATCGACACAAGAGACAACGGACGGGTTTCATCTCGTTATCGATGCACTTAAATTAAACGGAATTGATACTGTTTTTGGTTTGCCGGGCATTCCCATTACAGACCTGACGCGAAAAATGCAGGCCAGTGGAATGCGCGTGATTTCTTTTCGGCACGAGCAGCATGCCGGAAATGCGGCAGCGGCAGCAGGTTTTTTAACTGCCAAGCCAGGCATTTGTTTGACCGTTTCTGCCCCTGGGTTTTTGAACGGTTTGACGGCGCTGGCCAATGCCACGACCAATTGCTTCCCGATGATTTTGATGAGCGGCTCGTCCGAGCGCGAAATTGTGGATTTGCAGCAAGGCGACTATGAGGAGATGGATCAATTGGCGATTGCTCGCCCGCATTGCAAAGCGGCTTTTCGCGTGCTTCATGCGCAGGATATTGGGGTGGGAATCGCACGCGCGATTCGCGCTGCGCTATCGGGTCGCCCCGGCGGTGTGTACCTCGATTTACCGGCTAAGTTGTTCTCGCAGGTCATGGACGCTGATGCTGGCAAAGCTTCCTTAATTCAGGTGGTCGATGCTGCGCCCAAACAAATCCCGAGCCCCGATGCTGTGGCGCGTGCGATTGAGTTACTTAAAAACGCCAAACGTCCTTTGATTCTTTTGGGGAAAGGCGCTGCCTACGCACAAGCGGACGCTACCATTCAAGCGATGGTTGAGGCCTCTGGCATCCCCTATCTGCCGATGTCGATGGCTAAGGGTTTGTTGCCTGATACCCATGCGCAGTGCGCCTCTGCGGCTCGCTCGTACGTCTTGGCTGAAGCGGACGTGGTGATGCTGGTAGGAGCGAGATTGAATTGGCTTTTGTCGCACGGTAAGGGTAAGACTTGGGGTGGCAAAACACCCGCTAATTCGCCCGCCAATCGACAGTTCATACAAATTGATATTTCTCCCACAGAGGCCGATAGCAACGTTGCTATTGCAGCCCCCATCGTGGGCGATATTGGTTCTTGCGTTGCCGAGTTGAACAAAGCGATGTTGGCAGCCAAGCTACCCAAAGCTAATAGCGAGTGGACAAAAACCGTATTTGATAAACGCGATGCCAATGTGGCCAAGATGGCGCAAACCTTGGCGGTCAATCCAACGCCCATGAGCTTTCACAGTGCGCTGGCAGTGATTAAAAACCAAATCAAAGCCCGTCCTGATGCTATCTTGGTCAACGAAGGTGCGAACACGCTGGACTTTGCTCGCTCCATTGTTGATATGTATCAGCCGCGCAAGCGTTTGGATGTTGGAACTTGGGGCATTATGGGGATTGGTATGGGGTTTGCAGTCGCCGCAGCCGTGGTGACCAAGCATCCGGTGATCGCTGTCGAGGGCGACTCCGCTTTTGGCTTTAGTGGCATGGAAGTCGAAACCATTTGCCGATACAACCTGCCCGTGTGCGTGGTGGTGTTCAATAACAACGGCATCTACAAAGGAACGGACAAAAATTTAGGCGGTGGCGCAGATGTTGCCCCAACGGTATTTGTCAAAGGTGCTCGTTACGAGATGATGATGCAAGCCTTTGGTGGGGTCGGCGTGGTGGCTCATACCCCCGCAGAGCTTGAAAAAGCCTTAGCCGAAGCGGTTGCCTCTGGCAAACCCACCCTGATTAACGCCGTCATCGACGAGACAGCCGGTACCGAAAGCGGGCGTATCACAAGCCTCAATCCCACGGCTGGCAAAAAATAATCTTTACTTTCAATTCATTTATTCTTTAGGAGAAACTCATGGATAACAAACCTCTAGCAGGCATCAAAATTATTGACTTCACACACGTACAAGCGGGCCCTGCTTGTACCCAACTACTCGCGTGGTTTGGCGCAGACGTGATCAAAGTTGAGCGCCCAGGTAGCGGCGACGTGACACGCAGTCAGTTGCGCGATATTGAAGGTGCCGATGCGCTGTATTTCACGATGCTGAACTCGAACAAGCGCTCGTTGACTTTGGATACCAAAAAACCAGAAGGCAAAGCCGTACTCGAAAAAATGATTAAAGAGTCCGACGTGATGGTCGAAAACTTTGGACCTGGTGCCCTTGATCGCATGGGTTTCACATGGGAGTACATCCAACAACTCAATCCCGGCATGATTCTCGCGTCCGTTAAAGGTTTTAGTGACGGGCACCACTACGAAGACTTAAAAGTTTACGAAAACGTAGCGCAGTGCGCTGGTGGCGCTGCCTCCACCACGGGCTATTGGAAGGGCGAGAATTCGGGTCCCACTATTTCATCGGCAGCTTTAGGTGATTCCAACACAGGTATGCACCTTGCTATCGGTATTTTGACGGCCTACATTGGTCGTCAAAAAACGGGTAAAGGTCAAAAGGTCGCAGTGTCGATGCAAGATGCGGTGCTCAACCTGTGCCGCGTGAAGATGCGTGATCAGTTGCGTCTTGATCGTGTGGGCTATCTGGAAGAGTATCCACAGTACCCACACGAAATGGAAGCTTTTGCGGACAAGGTCGTGCCACGTGGTGCGAACGCCGGTGGTGGTGGTCAACCAGGGTGGATATTGAAGTGCAAGGGCTGGGAGACGGATCCAAACGCATACATTTATTTCACCGTACAAGGTCATGCTTGGGAGCCCATCTGTGACGCGCTTGGCAAGCCCGAGTGGAAAAATGATCCCGCTTACAACACTCCGCGTGGTCGCCAACCGCACATCATGGACATCTTTGCCACGATTGAAGATTTCATCAAAGACAAAACCAAATTTGAAGCGGTTGACATTTTCCGAAAATTTGACATTCCATGTGCTCCCGTGCTGTCGATGAAAGAGTTGCTGCACGATAAATCGCTACGAGCTAGCGGATCGATTGTGGATGTGCCTCACCCTGTGCGCGGCAGCTATACAACCGTGGGTAGTCCCATCAAGTTTTCTGATCTCAAGCCAGAGGTCAAGGCATCCCCACTGCTGGGACAACACACCGATGAGGTGCTTGCAGAGCTGGGATATAGCAAGGAGCAAATTGCTGCCATGCACGCGGCCAAGGCCGTATAAAACGGTGCGTACCAAACAACGCAACATCAATGGAGAATCATCCGCCGATGTTTGATTACCAGCAACTGGTTGAAACTTCGGCTGATGCGGTTGTCGTTTGTGATGTGCAGGGGCAAATCACCCTTTGGAATCAAGCATCCGAACGGATGTTTGGTTACTCGCGTGAGGAAGCTTTAGGGCAGTCGCTTGACATCATCATTGCGCAAAAGCAGCGTGCGCGTCATTGGCAAGGCTATCATGTGACGATGCGCACAGGTGTCACCAAGTATGGCGGCGCGGTGCTACGGGTTCCCGCCGTTCACAAAAATGGAAACACCCTGTCCATTGCCTTTACGGTGTCCCTGATGCGTAACCCCAAGGGCGAGGTCACAGCGATTGTTGCGCTTATACGTGACGATACGGACAATTTCACACAAATACGCGCTCTCAAAGCACGCATTGCAACATTAGAGGCGCTCAGTCAAGTTTCCCATGGTGAATCCCTAACCTAAGGTCTATTCAACCCCAAGTCTTATATAAGATAGAGGGGTGTTTTGTTTATAATTCGACGATGACAACACATCGCAAATTCAATATTCTCATTTTGGGAGCTTCGTACGGCTCCTTGCTCGCAATTAAATTATTGGCAGCAGGTCATCACGTGACGATGACGTGTCGTACTGCTACAGCGGCTCTGATTGGAGCCGAGGGTATCCGGGTGCGCCTGCCCATCAAGGGTAGACGAGATGTCGGGGTTAATGGGTTGCTGGAAGTTGACTCGCGTCGGCTCAGTGGAGAGTTGAGTGCATCCACGCCGCAGCAAGTGGGTGATCTAACACGCTTTGACTTAGTGGTGCTTGCGATGCAAGAGCCGCAGTACCGTCAAGACGGTATTCGTGAGTTAATGGTAAAAATTGCCGCAGCCGGTTTGCCGTGCATGCCCATTATGAATATGCCGCCCTTGCCGTATTTGCTTCGGCTCAAAGAAAAAAATCCAAGCCTTGATCTTGCCGCCTGCCGTGCAGCCTATGCTGATCCTGCCGTGTGGGATGACTTCAAGCCTAGTCTCATGACGCTCTCCAGCCCCGATCCGCAAGCTTTCCGGCCCGTTGATGAACCAGTGAATGTGCTACAGGTCGCGCTGCCGACCAACTTTAAAGTGGCTCGTTTTGTCTCCGATGTGCATACGGCCATGTTGCAGCAACTTGAGGCTGATATTGAGGCCGTTCGCTACAACGCAAGCACCGACACTACGCCCGATTGGGTTGAGCTACCCGTGAAGCTCAAAGTGTTTGACTCGCTTTTTGTGCCGCTTGCCAAGTGGAGCATGCTGCTCACCGGTAATTACCGCTGCATCCAACAAAGTGTGATGCGTCCGATCCAAGAGGCTGTGCTGTCCGACTTGGCGCAGTCGAAAACCGTGTACGAGTGGGTGTTGCAGTTATGCATGAAGCTGGGCGCTGATCGCGCTGATTTGGTGAGTTTTGAAAAGTACGCGCAGGCTGCACAAGGGCTGGCCAAGCCTTCTTCGGCAGCTCGAGCGTTGGCGGCAGGCGCAACGCATATTGAGCGTGTGGATTTAGTGGTACAGGCTTTGGCTGCGCAGCTTGGACTGTCGCATCCCAGCGTCGATCAAACCGTTGGTTTGGTTAATGACTGGCTATCGAAAAATCGAAGCGCTTCTAGCAAGGCTTAGGGCCAATACGACAGATTATTATTTCGGAGTTTTTATGAGTGAAACAACATCTTCTTTAGGAACGCAGGCGCTGTCAGGCGTGCGCATTCTTGACTTTACACATGTGCAATCAGGGCCTACGTGCACACAGTTGCTCGCATGGTTTGGTGCCGATGTGATCAAGCTGGAGCGTGCAGGCGAGGGCGATGCCACCCGTGGACAGTTGCGTGATGTGGCGGATGCCGATAGTTTGTATTTCACCATGCTCAATCACAACAAACGTTCTATTACGGTGAATACAAAAAACCCTGCTGGTAAGGCGGTTGTGGAAAAACTGATTCAAACGTGTGATGTGCTGGTGGAAAACTTTGCCCCTGGTGCACTTGACCGCATGGGCTTCACGTGGGAGCGTATTCAAGAGCTCAATCCACGCATGATCATGGCCAGCATCAAAGGCTTTGGTCCTGGCCCCTATCAAGATTGCAAGGTCTACGAAAACGTGGCGCAGTGCGCTGGAGGCGCGGCCTCCACCACAGGGTTTGACGATGGCCCGCCCTTGGTGACAGGCGCTCAAATTGGTGATTCCGGCTCGGGCCTGCATTTGGCGCTGGGTATCGTCACGGCACTCTTTCAGCGCACGCAAACGGGCAAAGGGCAGCGTGTATCGGTGGCCATGCAAGACGGTGTCTTGAATCTGTGCCGCGTTAAATTGCGCGATCAGCAACGCCTTGAACGGCGTGGCGTGATGGAGGAGTACCCTCAGTATCCGGATGGGGAATTTGGTGATGCGGTGCCACGTGCGGGTAATGCATCGGGCGGTGGCCAGCCGGGTTGGATTTTGAAATGCAAGGGCTGGGAGAGCGACCCCAATGCCTACATTTACTTCATCACGCAGGCACCTGTGTGGGGTGCGATTTGTGATGTGATTGGCAAACCTAACTGGAAAACAGACGAGGCTTATGCGACACCCAAAGCCCGGCTCTTACACCTGAAGCATATTTTTGACACGATTGAACAATGGACGATGACTAAAACCAAGTTTGAGGCCATGGACATTCTGAATCAATACGACATTCCTTGTGGTCCGATTTTGTCGATGAAAGAAATTGCAGCCGATCAGTCGCTTTACGAAACGGGTACGCTTGTAGAAGTGGATCATCCTGTACGAGGCAAATACATCACGGTAGGCAACCCCATTAAGCTGTCGGCTAGCGCAACGGTGGTGACTCGTTCGCCATTGCTGGGCGAACATACCGATGAGGTGTTGTCTCAGCTTGGATATGGCGCGGATGAGCTCGCCGCACTGCGGGCTGAGAAGGTGATTTAACCGAGCGAGCCTTTGCTTGGGTTGTTAGGGTGCACAGCGCTCAAGGGCGCTTAACTCTTCTAATGTATTTATATTCGAAAAGGCCATTGGGTCATCATTGTCATTGTCAAAATGAATCACAGCCGTGCGGTGCTGCGCTGTCCATGCATCAATTTTGCGTTTACCGCTGGCCATAAACGCCTCTAGGCTTGGTAATAATTCGCACCGCATCAAACAAAAAACAGGTTGCGTTTTTCCGCCTTGCGCCGCCATGGCGATATCAGCGTCCCCCTGCTGAAGGCCAAGCGCCATACGGCTTGCAAGGTCGATGGGGAAGCACGGTGAGTCGCATGGCACGGTTAAGAGATAAGGCGTTTGGCAAGCCGCCAGCCCTACGGCAAAGCCAGATAGTGGCCCCGCATAGTCGGTATGGGCATCCGGTAGAACGCGGTAGTGGTGCGATGGGTTCAGCCCCGCCCCGAAGCTTTGATAAATCTCTAGGTTGCGATTAGCGTTCAGGGTGATGCGTCCTACTTGCAACGCTAAACGCCTGATGGCATGCATAGCCAGTGGTACACCCTGAAGCAGTTGCAGGCCTTTGTCGACTCCTCCCATTCGGGTACCCTGCCCTCCTGCTAAGACGACAGCCGTGATGTCGGCCGATGAGACGGTGCTTGCCGTGCTAGCCACCGATGTAACTCATTTCAACGCGCTTGATGCCAATGATTTTGGGTGCGTGACCATTGGCACGCTGCTCGGAGTAGTTATTGGATCGGTGATGCCAAATCGATTGAATCACATCAGAGATGGCTTCATCACTGAGTGGATCGGTTGGGCCTTTGCCGAGGGTTTGCTGTGTGCTACCGCGCAGCAGGCCACGCAAATCATGTCCTTGGTGTGCAAACAGACACAAGTAAAGTTTCCCCTCGGTGGACAGGCGTGCTCGGTTGCAGTCTGCACAGAACGCCTGCGTGACGCTGCTAATCACGCCAATTTCTCCTGATCCATCCGCGTATCCCCATCGCTGTGCGGTCTCACCCGGCGTGGTTGGACTCAGTGGCACCAAAGGAAGCTGGGCGTGGATACGCGCGATGACGTCCCGCGATGGCATCACTTCGCTCATGTTCCAGCCATTGGTAGAGCCAACGTCCATGTACTCAATGAACCGTAAGACGGTTTGGGTGCCTTTGAAGTGCTTTGCCATGGGTACGATCTGATCGTCGTTGGTTCCGCGCTTGACCACCATATTGACCTTGATGGAGCTCAGTCCAGCGACTCTAGCTGCATCAATTCCCTCCAGTACGTTTTGCACGGGGAAATCCACATCATTCATGCGCTTAAAAACGGCATCGTCAAGGCCATCCAAACTAACGGTAATGCGCGATAGACCTGCATCCGCAAGGCTCTTGGCCTTTTTCTGAAGTAACGAGCCATTGGTGGTCAGTGTGATGTCAAGTGGTTCACCCTTCCAGGTTTTCAGGCTTGCCAGCATCTCTATCAAAGTCTCAATGTTTTTGCGCAGCAGTGGTTCACCGCCGGTGAGTCTGATTTTTTGCACGCCAAGAGAGACAAAAATTTTTGCGAGTCGAGTGATTTCTTCAAATGACAAGAGACTCGTTTGCGGTAAATAAGCATAGTTTTTATCGAAAATTTCTTTAGGCATGCAGTAGTTACATCGAAAGTTACAGCGATCCGTGACGCTGATGCGCAAATCACGCAGCGGACGCTGCCGTTGATCGAGAAGTTGTGTTGTCAATTGCATCCTTTGATTTTGCCTGACTCTTTGGCGCATATGCCGCGCTCCATCACCTAGGTGTAAACCACATAGGGAGCGCACTGGATTTGGGGAACAATCCATCCTTTCGTTTATCGATGGAGTACTGGTATGAAAATTAAAAGTCAAAGAGACTTTTTTGCGGGGCTGATGTTTTTTGTTGTTGGGGCTATTTTTGCGCTTGGTGCCATGAACAACTACACCGTTGGCAATGCCGCCCGCATGGGGCCTGGTTACTTTCCGATGTTGCTGGGTATCTTATTGGCAATCTTGGGTATTGCGATCGTGTTTTATTCGATGGTGCATAACCCATTGCATGGTGAGGATGGCGACAAGATCGGCCCCTGGGCTTGGAAGCCTATTGGTTATGTGCTGGGTGCAAATCTTGCTTTTGGCGTTTTGCTAGGCGGGTTGCCTAGTATCAAGTTTCCATCTTTTGGTTTGATTGCCGCCATTTACGCCTTGACCTTGGTCGCTAGCCGTGCCGGTGAGGGCTTTAAGCTGCGCGACGTGCTCATTTTGGCGACTATTTTGGCGGCGGGCAGTTACCTCGCATTTATTGTTTTATTGAAGTTGCAGATTCCGGTTTGGCCTGCCTTCTTGATGAGCTAAGGAGCAATTGGAAATGGAATTATTTAACAATCTTGCGCTGGGGTTTGGCGTTGCCTTTACCGCACAAAATTTAGTTTATGCACTGATTGGTTGCGTACTGGGTACGCTCATCGGTGTGCTGCCAGGCATTGGCCCTGTAGCAACCATCGCCATGCTGCTTCCGGCAACGTATGCGTTGCCACCTATTGCGGCGCTCATCATGTTGGCGGGCATTTATTACGGGGCGCAGTATGGCGGTTCAACAACGGCTATTTTGGTCAACTTACCCGGTGAATCCTCGTCCGTTGTGACCTGTATTGATGGGTATCAAATGGCAAGAAGAGGGCGAGCAGGCCCGGCACTTGCGGCCGCGGGATTTGGCTCGTTTTTCGCAGGTTGTGTGGGAACATTGATTCTGGCAGCGTTTGCACCGCCTTTGACTGAGCTTGCGTTTAAGTTTGGTCCTGCCGAATACTTCTCGCTCATGATTTTGGGTTTGATTGGTGCGGTGGTGCTAGCGTCTGGCTCGCTCTTAAAAGCGATTGCCATGATTTTGCTAGGCTTGCTGTTGGGACTGGTCGGTACCGATGTAAATTCTGGCGTTGCACGCTTTAGTTTTGATATTCCTGAACTGACCGACGGGATTGGTTTTGTGGTGATTGCCATGGGTGTTTTCGGATACGGTGAGATCATCACCAACCTCGCACAACCTGAAGGCGAGCGTGAAGTTTTTACGTCTAAGGTAAAGGGGCTATTTCCAACGCTAGAGGACTTCAAACATATGCTGCCAGCGGTGCTGCGTGGTACCACCTTGGGCTCTTTGCTGGGTGTGCTGCCGGGTGGCGGAGCGCTACTAGCCGCCTTTGCCGCTTATACGTTAGAGAAAAAAATTAAACTCAAACCGGGCGAAATCGAGTTTGGCAAAGGAAACATACGCGGCGTTGCCGGCCCTGAGTCAGCCAACAATGCCGGCGCTCAAACTTCGTTTATTCCGCTGTTAACTTTAGGCATTCCGCCGAATGCGGTGATGGCTTTGATGGTCGGGGCGATGACGATTCACAACATCCAGCCAGGTCCTCAGGTGATGACCAGCAACCCCGAACTCTTTTGGGGCTTGATTGCCTCCATGTGGATCGGTAACTTGATGTTGATTATTTTGAATCTGCCCTTGATTGGTATGTGGATCAAGTTACTCACCGTGCCTTATCGTTTTATGTTCCCCGCCATCATTTTGTTCTGTGCAATTGGCGTGTACTCGACCAATAACAATACGTTCGATATTTGGATGGTTGCAGCGTTTGGTTTTGTTGGCTATGTGTTTGCCAAACTTAAAGTGGAAGCAGCCCCGCTTTTGCTTGGCTTTATTCTGGGG
>CAZAIW010000006.1:0-12312 GCA_964485285.1 uncultured Burkholderiaceae bacterium
GGCCAAGTCAGATGCCAAACTGGACGCGGAGCGCCAAGAAAAGCAAAAAGCGCTGCAAGCTGCGCTCTCGCAAATCGAAAAACAATTCGGCAAGGGCACCATCATGCGCCTTGGCGAGGGTGAAGTGATTGAAGACATTCAAGTCGTCTCGACGGGCTCGCTGGGGCTTGATGTCGCTTTAGGCGTTGGCGGCTTACCACGCGGTCGCGTCATTGAAATTTATGGCCCCGAATCGTCTGGCAAAACAACGCTCACCTTGCAAGTCATTGCCGAGATGCAAAAAATCGGTGGTCAATGCGCGTTTGTCGATGCCGAGCACGCGCTCGATATTCAATATGCCCAAAAGCTGGGTGTCAACCTGCAAGACTTACTCATCAGCCAACCCGACACGGGCGAACAAGCACTGGAGATTGTGGACTCTTTAGTGCGTTCGGGCGGTGTCGATTTAATCGTGGTGGACTCGGTCGCAGCACTCACGCCGAAGGCGGAAATTGAGGGCGAGATGGGCGACTCGCTGCCCGGGCTACAAGCGCGACTCATGAGTCAAGCACTGCGCAAACTCACAGGTTCCATCAAACGCACCAACTGCACGGTGATTTTTATCAATCAAATCCGCATGAAAATCGGCGTGATGTTCGGCTCGCCCGAAACCACCACGGGCGGCAATGCGCTCAAGTTCTATGCTTCGGTTCGTTTGGATATTCGCCGCACCGGTACGATCAAAAAAGGCGAAGAAGCCATCGGCAACGAAACCAAAGTCAAAATCGTCAAAAACAAGGTGGCCTCTCCGTTTAAAACGGCTGAGTTTGATATTTTGTTTGGCGAAGGTATCTCGCGCCACGGCGAGATCATCGACATGGGTGTCAATGCCAAAATTGTCGAGAAATCCGGCGCTTGGTATGCCTACAACGGCGAAAAGATCGGTCAAGGCCGCGACAACGCACGTGAGTTTTTGCGCGAAAACCCAGAGCTGGCCACCGAAATCGAGAACAAAGTTCGCGACTCGCTGGGCATCGCCTTGTTGCAAGAAGCCGTCCCCCGCATAGCTCCTTAAGCCTTAACCAATAAGGGTTATCCAGCCATGTCCTTAGACAAGCCATCACTCAAAGGACGTGCGCTGCGGTTGTTGGCTGCGCGTGAGTACTCTCGTTTTGAGCTAGAGCAAAAGCTCAAAACGCACGAAGAGACGCAAGGCGAACTAGCCGCCGCACTAGATGACTTGGCAGCCAAGGGCTTTATCTCGGAGGTGCGCGTGGTTGAATCCACGCTGCATCAAAAGGCGGGAAAATTGGGAGCGGCGCGGGTGCTCCATGCACTCAAAACCAAAGGGATTGATGAGGCGCTTCTCGTGGACGCGGCGGATCAACTCAAAAGCACCGAATTTGATCGCGCGTTAGACGTGTGGACGCGCAAGTTTGGTACCCCCTACACGACCCCGAATGAATACGCCAAACAAGCTAGGTTTTTGGCAGCGCGTGGCTTTAGCGGGGAAGTGGTGGGGCGGGTCATCCGCACATCCAAACAATTGGGGACAGACCCCCATTAAATAGCTGAAAACACCTATTTCGCCAATTTAAAGACCGCTGTCCCCGCAAGCAAATTAGGTTGCCAGCGAATGACGGCTCCGTCTTGGATGCCAAAGTTGTCCTCGATGGTCAATTGATTTTTTCTTGCCAGCGCCGCAAAGTCATCATAAGTGCCCACGCGGATATTGGGCGTGTCATACCACTGGTACGGCAGCCGCTTGGTCACAGGCATACGCCCCAAGAGCACACTCAACCGATTGGGCCAATGCGCAAAATTAGGGAACGCCACGATACCCGCTTGCCCCACCCGCACCGTCTCGCGCAACATCACCTCGGCATTGCGCAGGTGCTGCAAGGTATCGATTTGCAAAACGACATCAAAACTGTTGTCGTCAAACAGGTTAAGCCCTTCTTCGAGATTCAGTTGAATGACATCCACACCTCGCCCCACACAGGCTTGCACCTGCTGGTCATCAATCTCAATGCCATAGCCCGTGCAGTTTTTATGATCACGCAAATACGCCAGCAACTCGCCATCGCCGCAGCCCAAGTCGAGTACCCGCGCACCTTGCGGAACCAGCGACGCGATGGTTTGCAGCACAAACGGATTCATGCGTGAGCTCCTTGAGCAACCGACTGCGTAAAGTAGGTGCGCACCACATTCAGATAGCGCTCGTCTTCCAGCAAAAACGCATCATGCCCTTGCGGCGCATCGATCTCGGCATAGCTGACGTTCAATTTGTTATCCACCAACGCTTTCACCATCTCTCGGCTTCGGCTGGCGGGAAAGCGCCAATCGGTGGTAAAGCTAACGACCAGAAATTTGGCCTTAGCAAGAGCTAATGCTGTCGTTAAATCACCTCCGAAATTTTTCGCTGGATCAAAGTAGTCAAGCGCCCGCGTAATCAACAAATAAGTGTTCGCATCAAAATAGCTGGCAAATTTTTTGCCTTGGTGTTTGAGATAACTTTCAATTTGGAATTCTTCGTCAAAACCATAGCCAGCCTCGCCTGCCAGCAATTCAAGACGTTCGCGACCAAATTTTTCGTCCATCGCGTCGTCACTCAAATACGTAATGTGCCCAACCATACGCGCCAAGCGCAGCCCGCGCTCTGGCACCACAGCGTGGTCATAAAAGTCACCGCCATGAAAATCAGGATCGGTGGTGATAGCACGCCGCGCCACTTCATTAAACGCAATGTTTTGTGCCGACAAATTAGGTGCACTGGCAATGCACACGCAGTGACGAATGCGCGTTGGATATTGCAGTGCCCAAGACAACGCCTGCATTCCGCCCAAACTGCCGCCCATCACGGCTGCCAGCTGGGTGATGCCGAGCCGAGAGATCAAGCGCTCTTGTGCATTCACCCAGTCCTCCACCGTCACCACCGGAAAGCTGGAACCATAAGGCTTGCCAGTCGATGGATTGATATGCGCCGGACTGGTCGAACCAAAACATGAACCTAAATTGTTCACGCCGATGACGAAAAATTGGTTGGTATCCACCGGCTTGCCCGGCCCCACCATGCTGTCCCACCAACCCACGTTTTTGGCATCGTCCTCGTACACCCCAGCCACATGGTGCGAAGCGTTCAAGGCGTGGCAAATCAAAACGGCGTTCGACTGATCGGCATTCAATGTGCCATAGGTCTCATAGACCAAGTCGTAACCCGCGATTTGCTTGCCACTGCGCAGGGGTAGTGCATCCGCAAAGTGCATGGATTGAGGGGTGGAATAAAGCGTCGGCATAGCAAGCGCCAAGTGTAAAGGAAGCGCCCAGGCCCTTGGTCATCGCGTCCGCGCACGATCATCACATCGACACACGCCATCAAGCACCGTTTTGGGCATGAAATTTGCATAACTTATTGCCACGACAACAGTCAACTCACCCCCTACCGACTCATGGAGACACGATGGAAGCACTAAAACAGGGCAATGACGCTCTTTTCATTTTGCTCGGCGCCATTATGGTGCTCGCAATGCACGCAGGATTTGCCTTTTTAGAACTGGGCACGGTGCGCAAAAAAAATCAAGTCAACGCACTGGTCAAAATTTTGGTGGACTTTTCCATCTCAACCGTGGTGTATTTTGCGGTCGGTTATGGCATCGCCTACGGCACCAGCTTTATGGTGGGTGCCGACCAATTGGCGGCCAAAAACGGCTATGAACTTGTCAAATTTTTCTTTCTGCTGACCTTTGCCGCAGCCGTGCCCGCCATCATCTCGGGCGGCATTGCTGAACGCGCCAAATTCTGGCCACAACTGATCGCAACAGCCATCATCGTCGGCTTGATCTATCCCCTATTTGAAGGCCAAGTTTGGAATGAAAAAGCCGCTCTCCAAGAGTGGATCAAATCCGTGACCGGGGAGAATTTTCGCGACTTCGCTGGCTCAGTCGTTGTTCACGCCGTGGGCGGCTGGATTGCGCTGCCCGCCGTACTTTTACTGGGATCACGCCTGAACCGTTATCGCAAAGATGGCTCCATGGCAGGGCATCCGCCCTCCTCCATTCCCTTCCTCGCACTGGGGGCTTGGATTTTGGCGGTGGGCTGGTTTGGCTTCAATGTGATGAGCGCACAAACCATCGACAAAATCTCGGGGCTGGTCGCGGTTAACTCGCTCATGGCGATGGTGGGCGGCACCTTGGTTGCGCTCGTCATCGGACGCAATGACCCCGGCTTCGTCTACAACGGCCCGCTAGCAGGCTTGGTGGCCGTTTGTGCAGGCTCGGACATCATGCATCCCATAGGCGCACTGGCCGTGGGCGGCATAGCAGGCGCGATCTTCACGTATATGTTTTCCCTCACACAAAACAAATGGAAGATTGATGACGTGCTGGGCGTGTGGCCACTGCACGGTCTGTGCGGCGCGTGGGGCGGCATTGCAGCGGGCATCTTTGGCTCCAAAGCATTGGGCGGCATCGGCGGTGTGAGCTTGCTGGCGCAGCTCTTGGGCACAGGTGCGGCCGTGCTTTGGGCACTACTAGGCGGTTTTGTGGTGTACGGAATTCTTAAAGTCACACTGGGGCTGCGACTCTCCGAAGAAGAGGAGTTCAACGGCGCTGATCTTTCCATCCATAGCATCGGCTCAACCCCCGAGCGCGAGGCGAATTGGTAAGCGATCAGCTGCGGCCCTCAAGCCTTCCCTCACCCCAACGCCCCACGCACCACGCTTGCCAGCACATCCCGCGCCCGCTGCTGCGTCAGCGTGGTAGGGCGTGTGCTAGGACGTACCAGCATCAGCTGGCTCATGAGCCTAGGCTGCGTGATGGGATGCACCGCAAAAGTGGATGCCGGGTAATGCGCCAGTGTGTAACTGGGCAGCACGGCGTGACCCAATCCCTCTTGCACAAGACTGAGAATAGCGCCCAGCCCATCCACCTCCATCACCACCTTGGGCTTGAAACCTAAGCGCGTCATCTCGTGATCGAGCAGTTGCCGAAAGGCATTGGGGCGACTGGGCAAGATCAAAGGCAGGCGGGACGTGGCTTTGAGCGTGATGCTGCTTGTGGGCCGTGCTTCGACAAGCTCCTTGCTGTTTGAAATCAGCACCAGCGCCTCTTCGTGCAGCAAGGTTTGTTCAAGGTCGGCGCTGCTGGTGGGGTTGTAGAGCAAAGCCATATCTAAATGACCTAGGCGCAGACTCTCCAGCATCTGCACCGAAAACCCTTCGGTGAGCCGCAGCTTGGCCATGGGCAGTTCGGCTTGGAATGCTTGCGTCAGCGGCACCGTCAACAACCGCGACAGACTAGGCGGCAGACCAATCGAGACGCGGCCTGCCAGCGTTCCACGCGCCGCGCTCATATCCTCCATGGCCTGCGAGACCTGATGCAAGATGCCACGCCCATGTTCGAGCAAGCGCTTACCCGCCTCGGTCACCGCCGCACCGCGTCCATTGCGCACCAGCAAATTTTGCCGCAGCTCCACCTCCAAAAGGCGCACTTGCTTGGACAGCGCAGGCTGCGCCACACCGAGCTGCAAGGCGGCTCGCGTAAAGCTGCCCAGCTCGGCAACGCGCACAAAGTATTCCAGTTGTTTGAGTTCCATAATGCTTTTCAGGTTACTTTTAGTTATTCTATTTTTATCTATCTGCTAGTCGGTTATGCCGCATCGACTAGGCTATTGTGCCCCGACAATTGCCCCATGCAGACAGTCCACCCCTCCCCCTGCGCTACCCTAGGCGGCATCTCTTCCATGGCAACCAAGCAGATACTTGCCAGCCTTGCCGCCGAGTACCTCGCACGCACAGGCACGGCGGTGCGCATCGAGTCCGTAGGCGGTGTAGACGCAGCCCGCCGCGTTGCCAGCAGTGCCAGCAGCGGCGAGATGTTTGATATCGTGCTACTGGCCAGTGATGCGATTGACAAACTCATCGTCGCAGGCCACGTCCAGCAAGGCTCGCGCGTAGACTGGGCGCTCTCGCCCGTCGCCATCGCCGTGCCCAGCCATGCCACGCCACCAGACATCAGCAGCGAAGCCGCCGTCCGCGCAGCGGTGCTCGCCGCGCCCACGCTGAGTTACTCCACAGGCCCCAGCGGCGTATACCTCAACAGCTTATTTGAGCGCTGGGGTATTGCGCAGCAAGTCCAGTCCCGCCTCATCGTGCCACCGCCGGGCACCTCGGTCGCCTCGCTAATTGCCAGCGGACAAGCTGCTTTAGGCTTTCAGCAACAAAGCGAAATGCTAGGCGTGCCCGGCATCCAAATACTGGGGCAGTTGCCAAGCGAGATTGCCTACATCACCACATTTTCCAGCGGCATTCCTACGCGCATTGATGCTGCGCAAAGCCATGCGGTACAAGCGTTTCAAAGATTTTTAACCTCGGCAGATACACAAAACATCAAAGCCAGCCAAGGCATGTATGGATGCCCGCCATAGCAAGCCAATACCACCCTCACCCCCCATCAACATCACAAAGGAAGCACAGCATGAACCTAGCCACCACCCTTGGCGTTGTCAAACGCAACATCACCCGCGCCGACCCAGCCGCCGTTGAAAAACTCTCTCGCTTTGGCGTTGCCACCGTCCACGAAGCCCTAGGCCGCATGGGCTTGATGGCATCCTACATGCGCCCCATTTACAAGGGTGCCGCCATGTGCGGCCCTGCCGTCACGGTTCTGCTACACCCCGGCGACAACTGGATGATGCATGTGGTCGCCGAGCAAATTCAAAAGGGCGATGTGGTCGTGGCCGCCATGACCTCGCCCAACACCGATGGCTTTTTTGGCGACTTGCTCGCCACCAGTTTTCAAGCACGCGGCGCACGCGGACTCATCATTGATGGCGGTTGCCGCGATGTCGCCGAGTTAGAGCAAATGGGCTTTCCCGTCTTTAGCAAAGCTATTAGCGCCAAGGGCACGATCAAGGCCACACTGGGATCGGTCAACATCCCCGTGGTGTGCGCAGGCGCAAGCGTCAACCCGGGCGATGTGATCGTGGCCGACGCGGATGGCGTGGTGGTGGTTCCCGCATCGATGGCGGCTGCCGTGGCCGACGCTGCGCAGGCGCGCGAAGCGCTGGAAGGCGAAAAACGCGCCAAGCTGGCCGCAGGCGTGCTGGGACTCGACATGTACAACATGCGCGAACCGCTGGCCAAAGCGGGGCTGAAATACATTGATTAGGGTCAACATTCAACATGCCACTATCTCGCAAGCCTTTGTCCATAAGGTTTTTCAAGATCATCGTCTTGGGAGCCATACTCCTCTTGGCCTGCGGGCAAGCGGCTGCGCAAAAAAGCGCTGCACAGCCTGTCAACGTCGCCGCAGGATTTTTAAACACCGAGAAAAATAAACTGCTCATCCTCAATCGCGGGCTGACCTTGCCTAGGTTCACGCAGGCTTGGTGTGATCAAAGCGCTGGCTTAGAGAAAATCAGATTCATTGGTACTCAACGCGAAGCGGTTCATGCGACTCCATCAGAGGACTCTCGTCGCTTTAACGACCACGCAGGAGATGTCTATGCTTTCGCAAGCGAGAGGTCGCGTTTAACGTACCTAGGCCATGCTGACAACAATGACAACGCTACCCACTGCATGGCCATGAATGAGAGCTTCCTAGCGGGCAAGGTACTAAACCCCATTGACAAGCTCAAGGGAGCAGCTTTGCCTGAGCAAAATCTCCAGCACATCGCCTCGACCAAGAATAGAAAAATCAAGCAATCGTGGGCAATCGGGCGGCTTGCTGATGGCTCTATTTTGGGTGCCGTTTGGTTTGCTGCACAAGGCAAGAATGAACTCGCCTCCTACGTCCTCATCACGCCCAATCACACTCTTTTTGACGATATGCCCGCCGTGCGAAAAAGCAAAGATGAAGACTTGTGGGGCTTAGAAGACGGCGGGGAATTCAACCCCAACATGGGTGATCTCTACTTCAGTTACGTCACGCCCAAGGGTGTGGCGCTAGCCTACAAGCAGTGGGGCGCTGAGGGCACTCATATTGTCTTGAACGAGTTCAGTGCCAAAGGACTCAAAAAGATTTATGGCGAGTACTTTTATGTCTTGCATTAACCCATCATCAGAAAGCGACACATGACCCAACCCACCACCGGTGACTTCACCAAAACCCAAGGCTGGCTCGACTGGTACACAGGCCCCGCCAAACCCACATTCCAATTACCTGCCGGTGCGGTCGATGCGCACTGCCACGTGTTTGGTCCAGGCAACGAGTTCCCCTACGCGCCGGAGCGTAAGTACACGCCGTGCGACGCATCGAAGGCGCAGTTGTTTGCGCTGCGCGACCACTTGGGCTTTGACAAAAACGTCATCGTGCAAGCCACCTGCCACGGCGCAGACAACCGTGCCATGGTGGATGCGCTGATCAGCTCTGGCGGCAAAGCGCGCGGCGTGGCCACGGTCAAGCGCAGCGTGAGCGATGCCGAATTGCAGGCCATGCACGACGCGGGTGTGCGCGGTGTGCGTTTTAACTTTGTCAAGCGTCTCGTTGACTTCACGCCCAAAGATGAGCTGCTAGAGATCGCCTCGCGCATCCAAAAATGGAACTGGCATGTGGTGATTTATTTTGAAGCCGTGGACTTGCCCGAACTGTGGGATTTTTTTACTGCGCTACCCACCACGGTGGTGGTCGATCACATGGGTCGCCCCGACGTGACCCAGCCCGTGGACGGAGCGGAGTTTGAGCTCTTCGCACGGTTCATGCGCGAGCACAAAAACGTGTGGAGCAAGGTGACGTGCCCCGAGCGCTTATCAGTGTCTGGCCCCAAGGCTTTGCACGGCGAGCAAAACGCTTATCAAGACGTGATTCCTTTTGCGAGGCGTATCGTGGAAGAGTTCCCTGATCGCGTGCTGTGGGGCACCGATTGGCCGCATCCCAACCTGAAAGACCACATGCCCGATGATGGCTTGTTGGTGGACTTTATCCCGCACATCGCGACCACGCCTGAGCTACAAAAAAAGCTCTTGGTGGACAACCCGATGCGTCTGTACTGGGCCGATTAACCAAACTACCAAAGGAGATACGTGATGAAGATGAATCGTTTAAGCGTGATAGGGATCGCTGCGCTATGTGCTTTATGGCTCACCGCCTGCTCGACTACGGGCAGCCTGAACAGTGTCAGCAGCGATCCCAAACAGGGCTGCGAAGCACTCACCGGGCATACCATTGCCGCTGATCGCATCGGCGCAAGCGCCAACTTAAAAAGCGGCGCTGCACAGATTGATTCAGCCAGCTGGACGCTCGCTAGAGCGCAAAGCGTATCTCCGGGCGGCCCAACACCCGCCTCGCGCATCAACCCAGCGCTACCGAATTTTTGCAAGGTGCTAGGACGCATCAAACCCGTTGACGCATCCGCCCCCGACATCATGTTTCAGGTCAACTTGCCGCAAAACTGGAACGGTCAATCCATTCAATACGGCGGCGGCGGATTCAATGGTGTGCTGATCAATGCGCTCACGCTTCTCCCCGCTGCCCCTTATGAGCAAGCCGTCCCGCTCATGCAAGGCTACGTCACCGTCGGAACCGACTCGGGACATCAAAACAAAGCCGGCGAGCCGCCGCAAACCTTTGCGCTCAACGACGAGGCCTTTGAAAATTTCGCCCATGCCTCCTATAAAAAAGTACGCGACACAGCGGCCGCCATCACGCACATGGCATACGGCCAGATGCCCAGCAAGTTTTATTTCTTCGGCAGCTCCGAGGGCGGACGCGAAGGCTTGATGCTGGCACAGCGCTATCCACTGGACTTCAACGGCATTTTTAGCCGCGTTCCCGTCATCCACTGGACGGGCTTGCAACACAAAGGTCTGGCCGACGGCAAAGCGCTGATGAAGGGTGGCTGGATGGCACCTGCGCAAGTCAAGCTGGTGGGTGAGTCGGTACTGAAAGCTTGCGATGCGCTCGATGGTGCGCAAGACGGCATCGTCTCTGACCCCGTGGCCTGCCGCGCCAAGTGGGATGTGCGCCAGCTCCAGTGCCAAGGCAGTGACACCGCCAACTGCTTAACGGCGGCGCAAGTCCAAGCGGTGCAAACACTGCACGCACCACTGCGCATGCCCGTTGCACTCTCGCATGGGCTCACCCACTACCCCGGCCGAGGCCCCAGCGCCGAAGCCCTAGCCGCCGCAGGCCCTACGGGTGGCTGGATGGCTTGGTGGACGGGCGCAGCAGCGCCCGATAACCCACCCAAGATGAACAACGGCATCGCTTGGTTTTATGGTGCTGGTGCCATCCAATACGTTTACGCACGCAACCCACAGCAAGACGTGATGCAGTACAAGGCCGAGGACTACGCCGAGCGCATCCGCTACGTCTCTGAGCGCATGGATGCAACCAACCCCGACCTTAGTGCCTTTGCCAAAGCGGGCGGCAAACTCATCATGCTAGAGAACTTGGGCGACTACGCGCAAAGCCCTTACGCTGGCATTCAATATTTCGAGTCGGTACAAAAACGCCTAGGAGCCGACTACGTCGCCAGCTTTGCCAAGCTGTACACCGCGCCCGGTGTTGACCATGTGGGCTCGGGTGCACCTGCCAATGCCGACTTCTTAAATGCCTTGGTCAACTGGGTCGAGCGCGGCCAAGCACCTGCGCCCATGCAACTGCTAGAGCAAAGTCTGACACCGCCCTTCACACCCACCCGCACACGCCCCTTGTGCGAGTGGCCGCTGGTTCCGCGCTACAAGGCGGGCGACATCAACGCCGCGAGCAGCTTTACGTGCGAGAAATAACATGACCGCCAAATCCGTGATCCGCATCGACTCCGCACCGCCGCGCCACTGGGTGGGAAACGGCTTTCACGTCCACGGCATGTTTAGCTACAACGCCGACGTGCATCTGTACAGTCCATTTCTCATGCTCGACTACGGCGCACCGCAGCACTTTGCGCCCCACCGCGGCCAGCCGCGCGGCGTGGGCTCGCATCCGCATCGCGGCTTTGAAACCGTCACCATCGCCTACGCGGGCGAAGTGGCGCACCGCGACTCTGCGGGCGGCGGCGGCACCATTGCCGCAGGCGACGTGCAGTGGATGACAGCGGGCAGCGGCTTGGTGCACGACGAGTTCCATTCCCCGGCATTTTCCGAGTCGGGCGGCGAGCTGCACATGGTGCAGCTGTGGGTCAATTTGCCTGCCAAAGACAAGATGACCCAGCCTCACTACCAAGCAATTGAAAAGACCACTATCCCGCAAGCCTTGCAAACTGGCGCTTGCACGAGGATCATCGCTGGAAGCCTTGATGGACAAGGCGGAGCAGCCACCACCCATACAAAAATGAACGTTTGGGATGTCCGTATAGAGGCTGGACAGACCCTCCAGCTGCCCCAGCCCAGCGGCTGGACGACGCTGCTCTTGGTACAAAGCGGTGCCATTAGCGTCAACGGCAGCGCCAGCGTTGGCGCGGCGCAGCTCGTCATCCTTGGCCGCAGCGGCACCGGCGTTGACATCACCGCCAGCCATGACGCGCAGCTCTTGCTGCTGGCGGGCGAACCCATCGACGAACCCGTGGTCGGCTACGGCCCCTTTGTCATGAACACCCAGCAAGAAATCATCCAAGCCTTTCATGACTTCCATGCAGGCGCATTCGGTCAGATCACCCCTTAGTCAGATCACCCATTCCATAGGAGTCCACCATGTCCCTTGACAAACCCTACACCGACATTCCTGGCACCATCATTTTTGATGCCGACCAATCGCGCAAAGGCTATCACCTCAACCAGTTTTGCATGAGCCTGATGAAGGCCGAAAACCGCCAGCGCTTTCTCGCCAACCAGCGTGCCTATGTGGACGAGTGGCCGATGACCGAAGAACAAAAACAAGCCGTGCTCACCGTCGATTTAAACCGTGCCATGCGCACCGGCGGCAACATCTATTTTTTAGCCAAGCTCGGTGCCACGCATGGCCTGAGCTTCCAGCAAATGGCGGGCTCCATGACCGGCATGACCGAGCAGGAATACCGCGACATGATGGTGGCAGGCGGACGCTCCATCGACGGCAACCGCGTGCTGGGCGAGGACGGCGATGCGCAAGCGCACAGGCAGCCGCAAGGGGCGGCGCATCAAGGCCGCGCACAGTAAGGTGCCCATCAAGGACAACGCAAAGACACACCAAAGACACATCAAGGACACATATCACCATGGCCCAAATTACCGCATCCGTTTACACCTCCCACGTACCCGCCATTGGCGCAGCGCTTGATCTTGGTAAATCCCAAGACGATTATTGGAAGCCCGTTTTTGCGGGCTACGACTTCTCCAAACAATGGATGAAGGACAACAAGCCCGACGTGATCTTAATGGTCTACAACGACCACGCCACCGCGTTTAGCCTAGACATGATT
>CAZAIW010000006.1:12322-28341 GCA_964485285.1 uncultured Burkholderiaceae bacterium
ACCTTCGCCATTGGCACAGCTGCGCAATACAAGCCTGCCGACGAAGGCTACGGTGCGCGTCCCGTGCCCGTGGTGCAAGGGCATCCCGAGCTGGCCTCGCACATCGTGCAGTCGGTCATTCAGCAAGATTTTGATCTGAC
This sequence comes from uncultured Burkholderiaceae bacterium, assembly GCA_964485285.1. Taxonomy (GTDB): domain Bacteria; phylum Pseudomonadota; class Gammaproteobacteria; order Burkholderiales; family Burkholderiaceae_C; genus JASGCK01. The sequence goes on from CAZAIW010000006.1 coordinate 12,463, forward strand.
CATCGTCAACAAGATGGATGTCGATCATGGCCTGACGGTGCCGCTCTCGCTCATGTGCGGCGAGCAAGACCCCATTAAAGGCGCATGGCCTTGTCCCGTGATTCCATTTGCTGTCAACGTGGTGCAGTACCCCGTGCCATCGGGGCGACGCTGCCTAGAGCTTGGCAAGGCCATCCGCCGCGCCATTGAGAGCTACGAGTCCCCGGACGGCAAAGAATTGAAGGTGCAAATTTGGGGCACAGGCGGCATGAGCCACCAACTGCAAGGCGCGCGCGCGGGCCTGATCAACCTTGACTGGGACAAAGCGTTTATGGAGCGCATGGTCAAAGACCCCGAAAACCTCGCCAACATGCCGCACATCGACTATGTGCGTGAAGCTGGCAGCGAAGGCATCGAACTGGTGATGTGGCTGATCGCTCGCGGCGCGATGTCCGATTTGCGCGATGAGCGCATCGAGCCCAAACGCGGCGCAGCGGTGCGTGAAGTCCACCGCTTCCACCACGTGCCTGCCAGCAACACCAGCGTGGGACACCTGATTTTGGAGAATGTTTGAGCTGTTTTCCCTCATTTTTATCCTTGTATTTTGATAGTTCAAGTAATAAAATGCAAGGATGATTAACCGTCAATTTGTCCTACAGTTACAAGATCGCCTGAGCTATTACCCCGGCGTTGTGCTCTTGGGTGCGCGTCAAGTGGGCAAGTCCACATTGGCGCGAACGCTGGCCAGCCAAACACCCAAGGCCGTTTTCTTAGATTTAGAAAATCCCGCTGATCTGGCCAAACTTGATCATCCTGCCGCCTTCTTTTCGGCGCACCGCGATCACCTTGTGGTGCTAGACGAAGTGCAAGTCATGCCCGAGCTGTTTGCGCAGCTGCGTCCCGAAATCGATGCCGATCGGCGTGCTGGACGCTTTTTATTGTTGGGCTCGGCCAGCGGGACACTGCTGCGACAATCTGCCGAATCTCTGGCTGGACGTGTGAGCTACCTCGAACTACCTCCCCTGTTGTGGCACGAGGTGCAGCCTGAACTGCCCGCTGATAACAACTCCACGCAAGACTTACTCGGGCTACAGCAATACTGGCAACGCGGCGGCATGCCGCTGGCTTACCTTGCCAAAACCGATGCGCAATCGCTGCGCTGGCGCAACGACTACCTGCAATCCGTCGTTCGCCGCGACTTGCCAAGCCTTGGCATCACCATCCCCAGCGAAACCCTTTGGCGCTTTGTACGCATGTTGGCGCATCAACAGGGTCAACTGTTCAACGCCTCAGCCTTAGCGGTTGCCATGGGCGGCATCTCCCCCATCACGGTCAGCCGTTACTTGGATATTTTTTGTGATGCTCTCATCGTGCGCAAGCTCGAACCCTACTTCGTCAATTTGGGCAAACGCTTGGTCAAATCGCCCAAGGTCTACTTCCGCGACACGGGGCTGCTACACGCCTTATTGAACATAGGCGACGCAAGTGACTTGCAAGGTCACCCCATCGCGGGGCACTCATGGGAAGGGCTGGTCATCAACCACTTAGCCGGTCTATTGCCACTGATGGCCAACGGCAACGCCAGTTTGAACTTTTACCGCACCGCCGCTGGGGCAGAGCTAGATGCGGTGCTGGAAATAGGCAACGAGCGCATCGGCTTTGAAATCAAACTCTCCAACGCGCCGCGCGTCACTAAAGGCTTTTGGCAAGCCTTTAGCGACTTGCAACTCACCCGCGCTTATGTGGTGGCTCCCGTTACCACCGGATGGCCACTGGCGGGCAATGCGCATGTCATCTCGCTACTAGAACTACCCACCGCGCTGGGAATCACAACTTGAAAGGACAAGAAAGATGCAAATAATCCATACGCCGTTTGGTACGACCGACTGGTCTTCGATCGAACCCACCACTCATGCAGGCACCACAGGATCGGCCTCTTGGCGAACACAACATTTTGGCTCCATCCGCGTTCGTATGGTGGAATACACCCCCAATTACTTAGCCGACCATTGGTGCGTAAAAGGTCATATCCTGCTATGTCTAGAGGGCGAATTGACCACCGAATTAAAAGATGGTCGCCTATTCATTTTGAAGCCCGGTATGAGCTACCAAGTTGCAGACAATGCAGAACCGCACCGCTCCTTCACCGGTGTCGGTGCAAAACTTTTTATCGTTGATTAACTAAGCCTGCACGCGAAGCATGAGCCTGGTGCAAGACCATCCCGATATCGAAAAACTGCCGTTAGAAATTGACGGTATGCCGAAGCTTTCCACGCTGGTGATCGTGCAAAAAACCGTTAGCCTTGCGGCTTTATTTTTAGTCGGTTTGGCACTTCGCAATCTTTTCAAACTCAAATAAGCGCCAAAAAAGACATTAAAATAAATGCTATTTTTAACCAAAAGGATACTATGGACACCATTTTGAGCAAGCGCAGTGTGAGCGTCACCGACCTAAAGCGCAACTACGCCAGCATTTTGTTGGAGTCGGGGGATGAACCCATAGCCGTGCTGAATCACAACCGTCCTGAAGCCTACTTGGTGCCAGCAGCCTACTTTGAAGTGCTATTGGATCAACTGGAGGACTTGGAAGATGCGCTCACCGTGCGCCAACGCGCGGATGGGCCGTTTGTGGAGGTCAACCCTGATGACTTATAAGCTGCGCTTTCATGCGCTGGCTTGGGCAGAATGGCAAAAGTTGGACGGAAGCATCAAAACTATTCTCAAGAAAAAGCTCCTAGAGCGCTTGGAAGAACCTCGCGTCCCATCAGCAGCGCTATCGAACATGCCCAACTGCTACAAAATCAAATTACGGCAACTAGGTTATCGACTGGTGTATCGAGTTGATGAGGAGTTGGTTCACGTCACGGTGATCGCTATGGGACGGCGTGACAAAAATGCGGTGTATGTGGCAAGTCAATTGCGATTGCAATAGGGTCGCCCCCTTCGTTCAACACGTTTATTTTTTAAGGAAACTCATATGAACAAAACCATCAAAACCGGAAAAATTCGTGTCGCCTTGGCTGGCGCAGGAGCCTTCGGCATCAAACACTTGGACGGCATCAAAAACATCGACGGTGTGGAAGTCGTGTCGCTTGTCAGCCGTGATCTCGAAAAAACCAAAGAAGTTGCTGACAAATACGGCATTAAGCACGTCACCACCGATTTGGCTGACAGCTTGGCACTGCCCGAAGTCGATGCCGTCATTCTGTGCACGCCCACCCAAATGCACGCCGCCCAAAGCTTGGCTTGCTTGAAAGCGGGCAAGCATGTGCAGGTGGAAATCCCACTGGCAGACAGCTGGAGGGCCGCAGACGAAGTGGTGCGCGTGGCCAAAGAAAAAGGCTTGGTCGCGATGTGCGGTCACACCCGTCGCTTCAACCCCAGCCACCAATGGGTGCACAACAAAATCAAAGCAGGTGAATTCAACATCCAGCAGATGGATGTGCAAACCTACTTCTTCCGCCGCACCAACATGAACGCGCTGGGCCAAGCCCGTAGCTGGACAGACCACTTGCTGTGGCACCACGCTGCGCACACGGTGGACTTGTTTGCTTACCAAGCGGGCAGCCCCATCGTCCGCGCCAACGCGGTGCAAGGCCCCATCCATCCCACGCTGGGCATTGCGATGGACATGAGCATTCAGTTGCAAGCAGCGAGCGGTGCGATTTGCACCTTGAGCCTGTCGTTCAACAACGACGGCCCCTTGGGCACTTACTTCCGCTACATCGGCGACACCGGCACTTACCTTGCGCGTTACGACGATTTGTACACCGGCAAAGAAGAACAAATCGACGTGTCCAAAGTGGCGGTGTCCATGAACGGCATCGAGCTGCAAGACCGCGAGTTTTTTGCCGCCATCCAAGAAGGGCGCGAACCCAACGCCAGCGTGGCGCAAGTGTTGCCTTGCTACAAGGTGCTTCATGAGCTGGAGTTGCAGCTCGCCAAGTAGTTGCTAGGTTCGCGGCGCTATGAGAGTGCCCACTCGATACCAAAGCGCCATCAACATCACAGCACCATCACATAGCGCGTCACAGCTTCCATCACCGCTCGCTTGCGCGATGCGTGAAAGGCATCGCTGTTGATGGACTTGAGCAATCCGCCTGCCACGTTACCGGCTCGGTTGGCGACGTGGTAGTAGCACAGCGCGACGATGTTGAGGTAAGTATCCAGCGCCGTCACGTCTTGCCGAATGCTGCCATCTGCCTGACCACGCGAGATGATGATGGTCATGTGCTGCATGGCGCGTTGATTTAACTTAGCAATCAATTTGGAAGACTTGACGTGCGCTGCTCCGCTCAAGTTTTCAAAGGTGATCAAGCGTGCAAAGTCAGGGCGTTCAGAAAATGACTCGAAGGCGTTTTCGGCAAACTGCGCAAGCGCCGCTAGCGCCGTCCCAGCATGGGGATCGAAGGTGTCGTCTCGAAAGCGTACCGTTTTATTGGCGTGCTCCAGCACGGCTTGATACAGTCCCTCTTTGCTGCCGAAGTGGTAGTACACCATGCGCTTACTGGTGTGCGTATTGGCCACGATGCGCTCTAGCCGCGCACCGCCCAGCCCGTACTGGGAAAACTCGGCAGTGGCGGCATCTAGGATATTTTTAACAACGATGTCCATGGCTGCATGGAGTTGGAAATGGGGAACAAATTGGAAATGAGGGACAAACCCCCCTTATTTTTCAAAATGCGCCTTCAGGTCTTGGCACAGCAACTGCGCCGCCGCGAGGCTGTCCTGCGAGATCGCCGTGTAGCTAAAAAACCCATGGTTAAGCGTGGCAAATTCACGGTAGGTCACCGGCACACCGGCCTTGCGCAAAACGTCTAGGTAAGCGATGTTGTCTTTGTAGAGAAAGTCGTGAATGCCAACACCCAAAATGACGGGCGCAAGTCCCGCGTGGCTGGGCGCATGGTAGGGCGAGGCTCGCCAGTCTTTGCAGCGCACGGCGTGGTCTTCGCCTAGGTAGGCGCGTTCAGGCGTTCCTTTCAGTACGCCTAGGTTCGTAGCTGGATAGACCAAGAGCTGCGCCGCCAGTGCGATGCCCGCATCGCGACAGGCCAGTGCCACAGCAGCCGCTAGGTTGCCGCCAGCACTATCGCCACCAATGGCAAATCGCTGGGCATCTCCGCCAAGCCTTGCGATGTTGTGATACGCCCACTGCGTGGCCGCAAAGGCATCGTTGTAGGCTGCTGGAAAGGGATGCTCGGGTGCCAGCCGATAGTCCACGGTGACCACCACGCAGTGCGCCTCGTTGGCGTGACGGATACAGTGTGCTTCGTGCGAATCCATATCGCCCACCACCCAACCGCCGCCATGAAAGAACACCAGCGTCGAGCGTGGCTTGGCGCACAGCGATTCGTGCGGCCAAATCAGCCGCACGGGAATGTGGACATCCACGCCGTACTCGCGTCCATCGATGCTGAGGTTTTCTATGCGACCCGTTGGCAGCACCGGTTTTGGATAAAAGAAGGCGCGTACATTGCGCCCGCGCTCCCGGCAGACTTCGCCGCCACTGGGCAGGCTCAAGCAGCCTTCGTAGAGATCAGGAATACCCGCTTCCTTCCAGCGCCTACCGATATCGGCAAGCTCAGGTGCGAGCGGTGCACTCGTGCCTCCTGTGAGTGATGTGCTCATTATTTGGCGGGCTCCATGTTGACAACATCCACGACGATGGACGCGCCGATGTTGGGCATCTTCACTTTGTCGGATACAAAGTACACCGCATGGGTCGCGCCAATGGGCGCAAACCAAGCCTGATCGACCACACGCGCGTAGACCTTCTTCCAAGCGTCGGTTGATTTAGCGACGGATAGCTGCGTTGCGGCGTTAATCAGCTTGAGCATCTCAGCGTCTTGGCTGCCATAGGGATTGAGGCTGCCGGTGGGCATAAGGGTTTGGAAGCGGGCAAGATTGGGCGGGCCAAAGTTGCTGTTAAACAGCAGGGCTTCGTATTCTTTTTTGGCAAACGATGCATTCATCACGCCAAAGTTTTGAAACTCGTGCGGCTTGACCGTTATGCCCGCGCGTTTGAGCTGTGCAATAACGGCTTGCGACAGCGTGACCGACAGCGAGTTGTTGACATACGCCAGCGTGAAGCTGATGCCGTTGGGATAACCCGCTTCGGCTAGCAGCGCCTTGGCTTTATCGAGGCTATAGGGGTATTTCTCTTCGTTCGCAGCGTCATAACCACCAAAGCCTTTGCCTTGCATTTGTACGGAGGGCTCGATAAAGCTACCAAATAACGCACGCCCCACCAAGGGACGATTCAGTGCCATGTTGATCGCCTGGCGCACGCGCACATCTTTAAACGCAGGATTGATTTTGCCGTCGCGATCTAAAAAGATCATGCCCGTCCAGCCCACGGGCTGCGAGATGATGCGTATGTCTTTAGGCAGCGAGGCCGCGTTGGCGTTACCCGTAATCGGATCGCTAATGAGCACTTGCGTCTGTCCTGATTTGAGCGACTGTAGACCTGAGTTTTGATCTTCAAACACCGTCATCACAATCTTGTCCCACTTTTGCCGAGACTTGTCATAGTAGTGCTCGTTTTTCACGTAGGTGTAGGACTTGCGCGTAATGGTTGCCGCAGGATCAATTTTGTAGGGCCCAGCACCCGCTGTTTGCGTACCCAGCACATCGGGCGTTGCCAAGGCTTTGGGGCTGATGATGTCGCCCGCCAACCAGTAGGCGCTAAACAAGTTCACGATCGCAGGCTGCGGCTCCGAGAGCTTAAAGCTGACGCGATGTTCATCGACCACATCAATCGACGTGAGGCTGGCTAAGTTGACCGTGAAGGGGCCTTTTTTGGAGCGGAAATACTCAACGGATTTTTTAACCGCTGCTGCGTTAACCGGTTCACCATCGCTGAACTTGGCATCTTTGCGCAGCGTGAACGTGACTTCTTTGTTGTCGGGCGAGACCTTCCACGATGCGGCCAATGCGGGCTCGATGGAGCCGTCGGCTTTTTCGCGAACCAAGGGTTCATACGCGGGCATCAGCGCCGTGCCCGCGCGACCATTGCCGCTCATCGAAGGGTCTAGGCTCAGCGGCGCTAAAGGGTTACCCACCGTCAGCACTTTTTGCGCTTGGGCAGGTGCCACTGCGCACAGTCCGAGCGCTATCGTTAGCGCTGCGCTGCTCCATAAATGTCGTCTTTGTAATGTCATCGCTCACTCCTTTAAAAATAAAACAAACCAGCTCATTGGACCTCACGCCACCTCACCGCGACTCAATCGCCACGCCTCACGCCGCTGCTTTTGCAGCACCGGATGGGGCACAGGCGCTGCGGCCAAGAGCGCATGGGTGTAGGCGTGCTGGGGCGCATCAATCACCTGCGCAGCCTCGCCCATCTCGACAATGTCACCTCGGTATAAAACCGCGATGCGGTGCGATACATGGCGCACCACGGTGAGGTCGTGCGAGATAAACAAAAGCGCAAGTCCCATACTTTTTTGCAAGTCATTCAGCAAATTGAGCACCTGCGCCTGCACCGACAAATCAAGCCCACTAACGGGCTCGTCGCACACCACAAGGCGCGGCCGCCCAATGACAGCTCTTGCAATCGCAATGCGCTGGCGCTGCCCGCCTGAGAACTGCGCCGGGTAGCGGCTGGCGGTATCTTGCGGCATGCCGACTTGCTCAAGCACTTGGGCGACTTGGCGCGCGTGATCGTGGCGCGTGAGCGTGGTCTGCATCAGCAGTGGCTCGGCTAGCGTATCGCCAATCGTGCGCACAGGGTTGAGCGAACCATACGGGTCTTGAAACACAACTTGTATGTCGCGCCCCAGCGCACGCCGCCGTGCACGAGAAGCGTGCGTGATGTCTTCGCCATCAAACACGATGCGGCCACGGCTTGCCGGGGTTTGTCCCAAAATCACTTTGCCAATGGTGGTTTTGCCAGAGCCTGACTCTCCCACCAAGCCCAGCGTTTGACCCGATGCCACGTCTAAGCTCACACCCTTCAAGGCCTGAAACTCTTTCTTGCCAGACGAAAAAGTGACGCACAAGTCTTGTACTTGAAGCAAAGCGGCGCTCATGCGATCTCCTCTTGCATGACATCGGCAAGGGTGGGCAAGCGTTCGCCGGCCTTCACGTTGTGTGGATTGGCCTTGAGTAGTGCCTGCGTATACGGATGCGTGGGTCTCTCAAATAAATCGATGACTCGCGCTTGCTCCATCACGCGACCACGGTAGAGCACCAGCGCACGATCACAAATATCGGCCACCACACCCCAGTCATGCGTGACCAGCACAACCGCCATGTGGTGAGACTGCGAGAGTTGGCGAATCAGCTCCAAAATTTCGGCTTGTACGGTCACATCCAGCGCGGTCGTTGGCTCGTCGGCCAATAAAATAGAGGGCTGCAAGGCCAATGCTCTTGCAATGCCCACCCGCTGTGCCATTCCGCCCGACACCTGATGCGGATAACGACCAAATACCTCTTCTGGCTGCACGATGTGCACCTGCCTGAGCAGCGCTATCGCCTGCTGTTTGGCTTGGCTTTTGCTCACCTTGCTGTGGGCGCGAATCACTTCGGTTAAATGATGACCCACGGTAAAGCAAGGATCAAGCGCCGCCATCGGCTCTTGGAAAATCATGCCCACCACCCTGCCGCGCAGCTTGGCGAGCTTGGGAATATCGGTCAGCGCGATGCGCTGCTGCATGCCCCCTATGCGCAGGGTCACTTCGCCGCGCACCACCTCCACCCCACTGGGCAAAAGCCCCAAGAGTGAGAGCGAAGTCAGCGTCTTGCCGCTGCCCGATTCGCCCACAATGCCCAGCGTCTCACCCGCTTTGAGCTCAAAACTCATATCGCTCACCAGCACCTGAGGCGCTGCGTCTTGCGAGCCGACGGTTTGAATCGTAACGTGGTGCATGGCCAGCACCGCATCGTCGCCAGCCACGTCACCATGGGGCTCCAGGGTCGTGCTCCGATTTTTCTTGGACACACCGCCGCGCGTCCAAGTCTCGGCGGCGGTGTCGGTGAGTGCGTCGCCCAGCAAACCAAACGCCAAAATCGTCAGTGCAATCGTCAGCCCCGATGGCACCAACATCCAAGGGAAATCGTTAACGCTGGATGCCGCGTCATAAATCATGCCGCCCCACGTGGGAGCCGGCGGCACTACGCCCAAACCTAAAAAGCTAATGCCTGTTTGCGTGGTCACGGCTGCGGCGGCAAACAGTGACATCGACACAATGATGGGCCCCACAATGCGCGGCAGCACATGGCGGCGGATGATGGCAAAGTCGGACAGTCCGCTGATGCGAGCTGCCTCGATGTACAGCTCCTCGCGCACCCCCAGCGTGACGCTGCGCACCATTCGGATAGAGCCTGCGCTAGCCAACACGCCAAACGTCACCATGGCCGACAGCATGGAGCGACCAAACACCATGAGCACCGCCAGCGCCGTCACGATGAAAGGCAACGACATCATCAAATTGACGTACTGCGTGACCCATTTGTCCCACGCACCGCGAAAGTAGCCCGCACTCACGCCGATCGAAAGGCTCAGCAGCGCCGCCACCAGCGATGCCTGCAACACCCCCAACATGGTAGGAAGCGCACCATGCACGAGGCGCGCCAAGATGTCGCGTCCCAGCATATCGGTGCCCAGCCAATGCTCTGGGCTTGGCCACTGCTTCACCGACAGCAAATCTTGATCTAGCGGATCAAGACTGGTAACGAGCGTAGGCGCTACCGCACACAGCACCGTCCAAAGCAACCACACCATCGCCAGCAATGCCAGTGGCTTTTTCAGCAAACGTGCAAGAAAAGAGGCCTTCATACGCGCACCTTGGGATTAAGCCAGCCATAACTTAAATCGACCAGCAAATTGATCGCCACCGACAACAGCGCAAAGTACAGCGTACAGCCCAGCATGAGCTGCACGTCCGCTTGGTCGGCAGCGCCCACGGCCAAACTACCCAGCCCCGGCAGCACAAAGGCACGCTCGACAAACACGGCACTGGCCATGGCATTGACCATCAGCAAACCCAGCGTCGTCACCACCGGCAGCGAGGCATTGCGCAAACCATGCAAAAGCACCACGCGCCACTCGGGCAAGCCACTGGCACGCAAAGCGCGGATGAAGTCACGCCGCATCACGTCACTCATGGCTTCGCGGGTTTGCTTGGCCACCACGCTGGAAAAATAAGTCGATACGGCCAAAATCGGCAGCACCAAACTCAGCGCCCAAGGTGCCAGCCCTTGATTGAGTGGCGTATAGCCCGTGGCTGGAAACCATTTGAGCCACACCGCAAACACCACGATGTACACCAGCGCCACAAAAAACGAGGGAAACACGAGACCCAGCAACGATGCCGCGTCGAGCCACTTACCCAGCCAGCCACCTTGAATCGCGGAGAGCACACCTAGACTCACGCCCACCAGCACCATCACAACCAACACACCCACCATGATGGAGAGCGTGACACCCACTCGCCCATTGAGTAAATCGGCAACCGACTCGTTGGTGAAATACGACACACCAAGGTCTCCGTGCAGCACCTTCCACACCCAATCGCCGTACTGCACCAACAGCGGCTGATCAAGTCCCAGCTTGGCACGCAGCTCCAGATACTGTGCCTGAGTGCCATCGGCCCCCAGCAGCGAACGAGCCAAATCAGTCGGCGCAAGGCTATTCAAAAAGAACGTTAGAAACGTAACTGCAAAAAGCAGCGGAATGGAGACGAGCAAACGGTGAACAATCAGTTTGAGCATGGTATGTACTTTTTGGTACACGAAGGATAAACGGCTTTTGCTGCGTGCTTTATCGGCACTTACCCTGATAGAGATGCTGCGCCGATAATGCGCAAGTGCCAGCTCATCTAGCCCGCTCGTCCAGCCCACCCAACCCCAAGGAGTCGCTATGCCAATGCCCACACTCAACATCGATTTTGTCTCCGACGTGGTGTGCCCGTGGTGCGCTATTGGATTGGCATCGCTGGAACAGGCTATCGCCAAGCTTGGCAACGACATCCGGGTTGAACTTCACTTTCAGCCGTTTCAGCTCAACCCCGACATGCCGCTTGACGGCCAAGACATCACGGAGCACTTGTCGCAAAAATACGGCTCAACCCCCGAGCAGCAAGCCCAGACCTACGCCATGATTCGTGCACGCGGTGCCGAGGTGGGATTTGACTTCCGGCTAGGCGGACGCGGCCGCACATGGAACACCTTCGACTGCCACCGACTGCTGTACTGGGCAGGCGAATGGGGCGATGCAGGCACCGACTCAGGTAGCCCAAGCATCCAACACCGCATGAAGAAAGAGCTACTCAAAGCCTATTTCACGGAGGGTCACAATCCCGCCGACCGAGCGGTGCTGCTGGGCATTGTGGAGCGCTTGGGTCTGGACGTGGCAAAGGCCACATCCATCTTGGACAGAGATGACTATGCAGCGCAGGTACGGGCGCGTCAGCGCTTTTATCATGCACAAGACATTCACGGCGTGCCGGCGGTGATCATCAATGACCGATTTTTAATCTCGGGCGGACAACCCGTCTCGGTCTTTGAGCAAGCCCTGCGGCAAGCGGCCACGCAAAGCGAGTGATAGATCACCAAATCCGTCACGCACCGACTCACTTTTTCCAGCCACTTCTCTTTCCAGCCACTTCTCGATTTGATCGTTTTAATTTCCTTGCAAAATGACTCCACGCAAAATCGCCCACTTTTCCGTTAACCCCATTGGCCTTGGCTGCATGAACCTTAGCCACGCTTACGGCAAGCCACCTCGTTTTGAGGAGGCCGAGCAGGTGTTGCTGGGCGCACTGGAGGCGGGCTATAACTTTTTTGATACCGCCACGCTTTACGGCTTTGGCGCTAATGAAACCTTGGTGGGGCAGGTGCTCGCGCCGCATCGCAAGCAGTTTGTGCTGGCTAGCAAATGCGGCATGGGCGGCGAGCTGGTGGAGGGCAAGATGACCCGCGTGATTGATGGCTCGCCCGCGAAAATTCGCGCCCAGTGCGAAGCCAGTTTAAAACGCCTGAACACCGATGTCATCGATCTTTATTACCTGCATCGCTGGGATAAACGAGTCCCGATTGAAGAGTCGGTCGGCGCTTTGAACGACCTCAAGCGTGCCGGAAAAATTCAGACGATTGGTTTATCGGAAGTCGGCGCGGCCACGCTGCACAAGGCTTGCCGCGAAGCGCCCATTGCGGCGCTGCAAACCGAGTACTCGCTGTGGACGCGCAACCCCGAGATCGCCGTGCTGGCAGCGTGCCGCGAACTGGGCGTTACGTTTGTTGCCTTTAGCCCGCTGGGGCGTGGCTTTTTCGGGGGTGAGCTCACCGACGTGGCAACGCTGGATGCCACTGACATTCGTCGCACCATGCCGCGCTTTTCGCCGCACAACTATCCCGCCAATCTCAGCTTATTGAGCGCCTATTTGGCCGTGGCGAAACGCTTAGGTTGCACAGGTGCGCAGCTGGCACTCGCGTGGATGCTGTGCAAGCACCCAGACATCATCACCATCCCCGGCACGACAAAGCTTACGCACGCGCAGGGCAACATGGCCGCAAGCCTTATTCAGCTTGACCCGCAGGCCATCGCCGAGCTGGAAGCCTTGTTTGATAAGGCTTTGATCCAAGGGCATCGGTACAACGAGCAAGCGCGCAGCGAAGTGGATACGGAAGACGATAGCCAGGGCAACGCTTAGGACTCGCACGTGAAGACGGGACTCAAATCCACCCCCAAAGCCGCTGAAATGGGGGTGCCGCGTTCAAGTCAGCGCCACTTGGGTCACTTGCTGGGCGATGCGCTGCGTCACTTCGATTACCGGGTTTTGCAGCTGATGGCTGCGCATCCCGAGTTGCCACTGGCGCTATCTAACCTTGCTGCACGCGATCAAATTAGCGCCGCGCAAATACACCTGACACGCCACCTGCCAGCGCAAGGCGCACGTGCCAGCACGCTGGCACAAAGCGCGGGCATTAGCAAACAGGCGATGAGCGATGTACTCGATCAGTGCGAGGCGTGGGGATTGATTGAGCGGCAAGTTGATCCGCACGATGCACGCGCCAAATGGGTGAGCTACACCGCCACCGGTCAGCTGTGGCTCAAAGCGTTTGAGGATGCTGTGCGCAAGGCTGAAATTGAATTTCGCACCGAGGTGGGCGAAAACGTTGCCGTTGTGGTGCGACTGGGGCTAGAGGCCTACGCACACGGTTATTAGAATGTGAGCCAACTTCCCCAACCAGAGAACTGATCATGCGAATTTTGATTGCCGAAGACGACCAAGTATTAGCCGATGGACTCTTGCGCACGCTGCGCCAAAACGGCGCCGCTGTTGACCACGTGGCCGACGGCAACCAAGCCGATGCAGCGCTCATGACGCACAGCGAATTTGATCTGCTCATCCTCGATTTGGACTTACCCAAAATGCATGGGCTGGATGTACTTAAACGCTTGCGTGCCCGCAGCGCAAAAATTCCTGTACTCATTTTGACGGCCTCCGACAGCGTGGAAGATCGCGTGAAAGGGCTTGACCTAGGCGCGGACGACTACATGGCCAAGCCGTTTTCCCTCCAAGAGTTAGAAGCGCGGGTACGTGCTTTGACCAGGCGCGGCTCAAACGTCTCCTCCAGCATCATCAACCACGGTCCGCTGCAATATGACCAAGCCGGACGTGTGGCAACGCTAGAAGGAAAAATGGTGGACTTATCGGCGCGTGAACTGGGACTATTAGAAGTCCTGCTACAGCGCACCGGGCGTTTGGTGAGCAAAGATCAGCTCGTCGAGCGGCTGTGCGAGTGGGGTGAAGAAGTCAGCACCAATGCCATCGAGGTCTACATCCACCGCTTGCGCAAGAAGATTGAAAAAGGAGCGGTGCGCATCGCCACCGTGCGTGGACTCGGTTATTGCTTAGAGAAAATCAATCCCTAGCTCAGCCCTCACGCACGCCTCACTCAGCCGCAGATTCACCCCGCGCCCAGCCATAGCCCCCGCGCGCCCCACCCATGGCATTCAATATCTTTCAACGCGGCAAATACAGCTTGTTTGGCGAGATTCTCGACTGGATGCTCATCCCGCTTTTGCTGGTGTGGCCCATGAGTTTGGTGCTGACTTGGCTGGTCGCACAAAACTTGGCGGGCAAACCTTTTGACCGAGCACTAGAGTACAACGTACGCGCCTTAGAGCAGCTGGTGCGCGTTGACCAAAGCCGCACGCAGCTGAACTTACCAGCACCCGCACGCGAAATTTTGCGTGCCGATGATGTGGACATCATCTACTACCAAGTGCACGGCGTATGGGGTGAATACGTTGCTGGCGAGCACGAATTGCCCCAGCCATTTATCGACGACAAACCCGTCATTGGCAAAATTTTGATCCGCGCCGACGAGTACCAAGGACGCGACATTCGGGTGGCCTACCTCTGGGCCAATTTGCAAAACCCAAAAGACCGCAAACCCGGTGACAAACCCGTGCTGATTCAAGTTGCCGAAACACTAGAGAAGCGCTCCACCCTTGCCGGAGAAATCATTAAAGGCGTGATGCTGCCGCAGCTGCTCATGCTGCCACTGATGGTTTTTTTGACGTGGCTGGCACTGGTGCGCGGCACCAAGCCCATCAATCAACTAGAACAGCGCATCCGTCAGCGTAAAAGCGATGATGTCAGTCCGCTTGACCTGACCGACGTACCGCACGAAGTCGTGCCGCTGATCGTCTCCATCAATGATTTATTGGCACGCCTGCAAGACTCCATCAATACACAAAAACGATTTTTAACCAATGCGGCGCATCAGCTCAAAACGCCGCTGGCCGGACTACGCATGCAAGCCGATTTGGCGCAGCGCGAAGGCGCAAGCGCTGACGAGCTCAAACACTCCTTGCTCCAAGTCGGGCGCTCCAGCATACGCGCAACCCGTACCGTGAACCAGCTCTTAGCACTGGCACGTGCCGAAGCAACCGGGCGCGAAGTCGCCAAAACCCAGGTCAACCTAGAGGCCATCGTGCTAGATGCCATCCGAGGCGCACTGCCCCAAGCACAAGACAAACACATGGATTTAGGCTTTGATGACCAGCGCCGCGTGCACAGCAGCCAAATGCTAGGCAACGCCGTGCTATTGCAAGAGCTGGTGCGCAACTTGCTAGAGAACGCCATCAACTACACGCCCGAGCGCGGCATCATCACCGCCCGCGTGCTGCAAGACATGGGCACGGGCGCACTGTCGGTACAAATTGAAGACTCGGGGCCTGGCATCCCCGCCAGTGAGCGCGAGCGCGTGATGCAGCCGTTTTATCGCATGAACGATTCACTCAGTAACCGCATCGATGGCTCAGGTCTTGGCCTTGCGATTGTGCAAGCCATTGCACGCCAACATCAGGGCAGCGTATCGGTCGAAGATGCCCGCCCGAACCACACCCCACCAGGGACACGCTTTACGGTGCGGTTTGAGGTATTTGGTTAATCCCACTCTTGGATTTGAGCCCGAGTGCTCACGGCCATCACCCCAAAACCATCAAAACTAAAAGTACGCCTCACCTGTCGGCCATTGCACAGTTTTCTTGCTACTTTTCAAAAGATGATCAGCAAACTCTATCGCCAATTGAAAACTTTGAATGCCATCCAATCCATAAATACGACGAGGATTGGTTAACAGACCCGGGATCGAGACGATGCAAACGTATTCACCACCATCTAGCGCTTCAGGCTGAGAAAGCTCCATGCAAGCTGGTATTTTTTCCCCAGTCACTGCATCAAGCAAAATGAGTTCTCTTTTCATTTTTTCCTTCATCCTATTCGCAATGCATGGTTTATGACTATAGCAATATACAGGCATTGCACACTTAAAATCATAGCCCTTTAGGAGTTAATTCCGGGTATTTTTTCAAAATTGGATTAACTAATTGATCAGTCATCTCTCCATATATTTGACCAACGCATCGTCTATAAAAAATGACAT
>CAZAIW010000007.1:0-407 GCA_964485285.1 uncultured Burkholderiaceae bacterium
CAATTTCACGGCAGCAATAAAACAAGGCATTTAAGTTGATTTGCATGACTTGGTGCCATGCATCAATAGGGTACTTGGCCAGCGTTTCGTTAGGCCCTGTGATGCCGGCGCTGTTCACCAAAATATCAATCGTTTTGCTGGGTGAGTGCGCGAGCGCCTTGCCAACAGCTTTTTCCACCTGGCTGTGCTCCGCCAAGTCAAGCTGCACAAGGCTTGCAGCCGCTCCAAGGCTGTAAGCCTCACGGGATAAGGCTTCCCCGTCTCTGTCCCAAAGCGTGACGCTAGCGCCGCTGGCTACCATGCGCTTGGCAATGGCAAGTCCGATGCCCGATGCGCCGCCGGTAATGACCGCGTGGCGGCCCTTTAAGTCGTAATGGTTCATGGTGGGTTTGGCTCCGGTTAAATGG
>CAZAIW010000007.1:417-13498 GCA_964485285.1 uncultured Burkholderiaceae bacterium
CGAGGACTCGTCGCTGGCTAAAAACACCACCGTGGGCGCAATCTCGTCGGCGCTGGCGAGTCGTCCCATGGGCTGGCGATTGATAAAGTCTTTGCGTGCTTGCACGGGGTCGGCAAACGCGCTGATGCGATCACCCAGCGAGGGCGTATCCACCGTGCCGGGACACAAGCAGTTGCAGCGGATGTTTTGCTTGACGTAATCAATAGCAACGCTTTTTGTCAGGCCAATCACTGCCGCCTTGGACGCGCCGTAAATAAAGCGATTGGGCAGACCGCGCACACTCACGATGCTGGCCATATTGATGATCGAGCCGCCGCCATTTTTCAGCATGGTGGGCAGCGCCGCTTGAATCGCCCAAAACTGCGAGCGCACATTCAAATCGAACGCAAAGTCCCAATCCTTGTCGCTTGCCACTTCAATGCTGCCGTGGTGCACAAAGCCTGCGCAGTTAAACAGCACGTTTAACTGAGGGAGCGACGCAACCGCCGCTTGAATCGCGGCTTTGTCCATCACGTCCAGCACCTGCACGCTGATGTTCGGGATGCCTTTGAGCGACTCCAGCAGCGCCGGGTTGATATCCGTTGCCAAGACTTGAGCGCCTTCGCGAGCCATGGCTAGCGCCGATGCGCGGCCAATCCCTTGACCTGCTGCGGTGACAAGAGCGTGTTTGTTTTGGAGTCTCATAGGGTCGTACCTTTAAGTTTGGAAGAATTAAAAAAATGCAGAATGAAAATGATAAGTGGATTTATTGTCCTTGTTTATTCGTCACGCCGTGACTAAAATACAAGAATGTTTAAACGCATTGCACACGGCAAAATTGTCGATCACCTGACGTGGAGTCCCGCCGTTGGCATTTTAGGGCCGCGTCAAGTAGGTAAAACCACACTGGCTAAATCGTTGGTCACCAACCCGCAAGAGGCCGTGTATTTGGACTTAGATAGCAGTCAAGCGATGGCGCGATTGGGCAACCCGAGCGCGTTCTTTGCGGCTAATCGGCACAAGCTGGTGGTGCTAGATGAAATCCAAAATCAACCTCAAATTTTGAATGAATTACGCGGCGAAATTGACGAAGACCGAAGGGCGGGACGGTTCTTGTTGCTGGGGTCAGCTTCGTTCAAGCTGCTCAAACAATCGCAATCATTGGCGGGGCGCTTGTCGTTGGTGGATATGTCGCCGCTGCTGGTCAGCGAAGCCGCGAGTAGTTTTGAAGACATTCAGACGCTCTGGTTGCGCGGTGGTTTTCCCAATAGCTATATGGCAAAAACAGCCGGTGCATCGTGGGATTGGCGCGATGCGCTCATCCGTCATTTTTTAAACACCGACTTACCGCAGTTGGGCATCACTGTCGATCCCGAGCTCATGCGCCGCTTTTGGCGAATGCTGGCGCACTTGCACGGACAAATGTTCAACGCCTCCGCAGTAGCTGCCTCGCTGGGCCTTTCCCCTTCCACGATGGGGCGTTATCTCGATCACCTAGTCGATGCCCTCATGGTTCGCCGCTTAGAGCCTTATTTCGTCAACATTGGCAAGCGCCTCGTCAAATCACCCAAGGTGTATGTGCGCGACAGTGGTCTTTTGCACAGTTTGCTGGGGATTACCGAGGTGAACGATTTGCTTGGACACCCCAGTACAGGCGCATCGTGGGAGGGTTTTGTGGTTGAGCAAATTGCCAATCACGTGCCCAGCGGTGCGACGCTCTCGTTTTACCGCACGATTGCCGGCGCAGAGATGGATGTGGTGGTCGAGTTAGGGCAAAAACGCATTGGCTTTGAGGTCAAATTTTCTGCTGCACCCAGCGTGACCAAGGGCTTTTGGAATGCCTGTGAAGATTTAAAGCTGGATGCTGCGTACGTGGTTGCTCCCGTGCGAGAGGGTTGGCCGATGAAGGCCGGTGTATCGGTGATTTCGGTGATGGATGTGCCCGCACTGTTGGCGGCAATAATCTAATTTTATGGAGAGAAGAGTGATGACAAGCCCCACCCCCTTTATCCGCCTCCACCCAGCCGATGATGTTGTGATTGCCAGATCGCAGATCGTGGGCGGCGCAAACATCGAGGGCTGCGCTGTGCGCGGCCTCATTCCGGCGGGGCACAAGATCGCCATGCGCGATATAGCGCTGGGCGAGTCGGTGCGGCGCTACAACCAAATCATTGGCTTTGCCTCTCGCGCCATTGCGGCGGGCGAGCACGTCCACACGCACAACTTGTGGATGGGCGAGAACAAAGGCGACTTCAGTCGTGACTATGCGATTGGTGCGGACGTGAAACCCATGCAGCCCGCACGCGCTGCGACGTTCCAAGGCATCAAGCGCGCGGATGGCCGCGTCGCCACGCGCAACTACATCGGCATTTTGTCGTCAGTCAACTGCTCCGCCACAGCCGCACGCGCCATTGCCGATCACTTCTCGCGCCGCACCCACCCTGCGGCGCTGGAGGGCTACCCGATGGTGGACGGTGTGGTGGCGCTCACGCATGGCACGGGCTGCGGCATGGATAGCGAGGGCGAAGGGTTGCGTGTGCTACAGCGCACATTGGCGGGCTATGCGGCGCATCCCAACTTTGCGGGTGTGCTGGTGGTGGGGCTGGGCTGCGAGTCCAACCAGATCAATAGTTGGCTCGCTAAATCCGGCCTAGCCGAGGGTGACAACTTCCAAGTCTTCAACATCCAAGACACGGGCGGCACCAGCAAAACCGTTGCCAAAGGGATTGCGCTTGTGCAGGCCATGCTGCCCAAAGCCAACGCAGTGCGGCGCGAGCCTTGCAGCGTTGTCCACCTCACGGTGGGCTTGCAGTGCGGCGGCTCAGATGGCTACTCCGGCATTAGCGCCAACCCCGCGCTGGGCGCAGCGGTGGATTTGCTGGTGGCGCATGGCGGTACGGCCATTCTATCGGAGACCCCGGAAATTTATGGTGCCGAGCATCTACTCACGCGCCGCGCGGTGCGACCAGATATTGCCCAAAAGTTGATCGCCCGCATCAAATGGTGGGAGCACTACACCCACATCAACGGTGGCGAGATGAACAACAACCCCTCCCCCGGCAACAAGGCAGGAGGCCTCACCACCATCTTGGAAAAATCGCTAGGAGCGGTTGCTAAAGGCGGCACCAGCAACTTGATGGGCGTATACGAATACGCCGAGGCGGTGGACACGCACGGCTTTGTTTATATGGACACGCCCGGGTACGACCCCGTGAGCGCCACAGGGCAAGTGGCGGGCGGTGCTAACTTGATTTGCTTTACCACGGGGCGCGGCTCCGCCTACGGCTGCGCACCCAGCCCCTCGCTCAAACTGGCGACCAACACCGCGCTGTGGACGAGGCAAGAGGACGACATGGACATCAACTGCGGCGACATCATCGATGGCAGCGTGTCGGTAGAAGAAAAGGGGCGCGAAATTTTTGCCCTGATGCTGGACGTGGCATCTGGCAAGGCCTCTAAAAGTGAAGCGTACGGTTACGGGCAAAACGAATTTGTACCTTGGCAGCTTGGGGCGGTGATGTGATGGGGGGCGGTCTGCCTTGTGTGAAAATTGAAAACAATTGTTGGCATGGCGCATAGCCCCTAGTCGTTCATCCTTACCCTTATGAAAACCCCACATCACAAAGAACTGTTAAAACAGCTAGGTTTTGCGTTGCAGAATAACTCGCTGCAAAGTTATGCAAAAACCTACCCACAGCATGGAGGCTATGCGGTGACGGTTAATCCGCACCAAGGGGTGATCGACTATGGTGACAAAATCCGCGCCGATAGCGCGACGACGCAAAACTTTAACCAAGCAGAAAACTGGGTTGTGCTGGAATGTGTGGATCGGCTGTTGACGCAAGGTTATTTGCCAGAGCACATCGTGCTAGAGAAAACATGGCCGGCAGGTCACGGCACATCGGGGCGATTAGACATTTGTGTGGAACGCCCAGATGGCCGCGATTACTTGCTCATTGAGTGCAAAACAGCTGGGGCAGAGTACAAAAAAGCGGTTGATCGCATGCTCAAAGACGGTGGTCAATTGTTTACCTACTTCAAGTTCAGCAACCAAGCGGATGTCATCATGCTGTACGCCTCTGAGTGGGTAGGCGGCAGTATCCTGTACCACAACACCATCGTCAAAATCGAGGACGTGCACCGCAGTGGAGGCGCACAAGACTTCTACCTTGCATGGAATAAGCTACCCAAAGACAACGGCGTATTTGAAGCGGGTATCAAGCCTTATGGTTTTCAAAGCCGCGCCTTGAAACTGGCCGATTTACAACCCATTTCCGAGTCGGATAGCCACAAAATTTTTAATCAGTTCTTAGAGATATTGCGGCACAACGTGGTCTCTGATAAACCTAATGCTTTTAACAAGATATTCACCTTGTTTTTGTGCAAAGTCTTTGACGAAAAAGATACCAAAGGAGAGGGCGCAGACTTACGCTTTCAGTGGCTAGAAGGCATCGACGATGACGTGTCATTCCAGTTGCGCCTCACCGAGCTCTATCGCCTAGGCATGAAAGACTTCTTGGATAAAGAAGTCACCGACTTTAGTGAGAGCGATTTCAGGAATACTTTAGAGGGCTTGAGCGAAGCGTCGCGCAACGACGTGCTGCATAAAATCAGGCGCTTGCGACTCGAAAAAAACAACGAGTTTGCGATTAAAGAAGTCTTCGATCAAACCTCGTTTGAGGACAATGCCAAAGTCGTGAAAGAAGTTGTACAACTGCTACAAGGCTTTCGCATTCGTTACAACAAACGGCATCAATACCTATCCGATTTTTTTGAATTGTTACTTACGACAGGTCTTAAACAAGAGGTGGGACAGTTTTTTACACCGGTTCCCATTGCGCAGTTCATCATCAAGAGCTTGCCGTTGGCGCAGATGGTTCAGCGCAAACTAGAGGCAGGCCGCGCCAATGAGCTACTGCCCTACGTCATTGACTACGCGGCGGGTAGCGGTCACTTTCTCACCGAGACCATGCACGAAATGCAGGGCATGATTGATCGAGTGGGTGGTGCCTTTAGTGCCGATACCAAGCGCAGACTCACCAGCTGGCAGGGTGATCATTTTGCTTGGGCGGAGCAATACATTTACGGCGTAGAGAAAGACTATCGACTCGTCAAAGTTGGCAAAGTGGGTTGCTATTTGCATGGCGATGGACTGGCCAATATCATGCTCTCGGATGGGCTGGGTAGTTTCAGTAAAAACAAAGAATACAAAGACAAGCTGACCGTTGCGCAAGCCGCCAACCCACAGCACAACGCGCAGTTTGATGTCGTGGTCTCTAACCCGCCGTACTCGGTTTCTGCTTTCAAACCCAATAGCCGTCGCTATTACGGCGCAGAAGACTTTTTACTCTACGACCACATCAGCGACGATGGTTCCGAAATTGAAGCGCTCTTTATTGAGCGAACACTCCAACTACTCAAAGAGGGTGGCGTGGCAGGTGTCGTGCTGCCTCGCTCCTTTTTATCCAATGGCGGCGTGTACGAGCGTGCACGCAGTATGCTTTTGGAAGGGACGGAGTTGATTGCACTGGCCGAATTTGGCAGCAACACCTTTATGGCGACAGGGACAAATACCGTGGTCGTGTTCCTGAGGCGCACCAACGATTTACTGGCTCAGCAAATCAATCGCGCCATAGATAGATTTTTCGACAGTGGCGTGGAGCTGGTTATCAACGGCATTGCAACGCCCATTAGCGACTACTTGGCGCACGTGTGGGGCTCATTACCGCTAGCGGACTACACCAGCTTGCTGCGCGGCAAGCCGAGTGATACGGCCGTGGCGCACGAGCTTTATCAACGCTACGTCAGCGAACTCACAAAAAAAGGCGGTAAGCAAAAAAAGGACGTTTTCGTTAGCATCCGAGCACTAGAAAAACAAAAACTCTTGCACTTTATCTTGGCGTGCAACAAACAAGTCGTCATTATCAAAAGTGGTGCAGACAAAGAACAAGAGCAGGCATTTCTAGGCTACAAATTTAGCAACAGACGTGGTAACGAAGGCATCCACCCCGTGCGCGGCAAACGTATTGACGACTGCACCATGATGTTTGACCCCGAGCGCTTCGATAACCCCAAGGTTGCCAGCACCTATGTCCTACAAGCCTTTGCAGGAAAGCCCTTGGAGCCAGTTGACCCCCAACTGACTGAGCACATACACCGTATGGCGCTAGTCGATATGTTGACTTTTGATAATGCCAGCTTTGATAAAAGTCTGGGCACATTTGCTAAAAAAAAAGCCAACGCCGTAGCGTCTAAATGGCCGCTGGTGCGAATTAAAGAGGTCTCAACTTTAATTACTAAAGGAACAACACCCACCTCGTTAGGACACGAATTTGTTGATGCCGGCGTTAATTTTGTAAAAATTGAGTGTGTTAGTGATGATGGCAATTTGACGCAAAACAAGTTCGCACATATCACAGAGGAATGTCATCGTGCGCTGGGGCGCTCACAACTTGCCGAGTCTGACATTCTGATTTCAATTGCAGGCTCGTTTGGCCGCGTGGCGATTGTGCCTAAACACATCCTTCCCGCTAATACCAATCAGGCATTGGCGATTGTTCGATTGGCAAAAGCAAAAATACTGGCGAAGTACCTATATCTCAATTTGAAATCAGATCGAATTAAAGAACAAACGAACGAATGGGCTAAAGGCGTTGCTCAATACAACTTATCACTTGAGCAAGTCGGTAGTTTTCAAATTCCATTGCCTCCTTTAGATATTCAGCGAGTCATCATTGCGGAATTTGAAGTCATAGAGCAAAAAGAATTCGCCGCGCAAGCCCAAGCGGCAGCGCTTGAACGCCAGATGCAGACCGTGCTGGAGCGCCACCTAGAAAAAGGCTGGCCGCAGGTGCGGCTGGGGGATGTTTGTAGCTTTGAATACGGTAAGCCCTTGCCCGAAAGTGCGCGGGAAAATGGTTCTTTTCCAGTTATTGGGTCTAATGGCCGAGTTGGTTTTCATTCTGATTATTTGGTTAAAGGCCCCGCAATCGTTATAGGTCGCAAAGGCTCTGCTGGAAAAGTAGTTTGGGAGCAGGAAAACTGCTTTCCGATTGACACTGCTTTTTATGTGGTGGTACACCAAGCTGTGACGCTGCCATTTTTATATTTGATATTAAAAACGTTAAATTTAGTCAAGATTCAGTCAGGTATCGGTGTGCCTGGGCTGAATCGAAATACGGCATATCAATTGCAGTTTCCACTTCCACCAGTGGACGAGCAGGAGGCGATTGTCCGTGAGCTAAAAACCCTAGAAGTCAAACGCGATAAGGCTTTGCAGGAAGTGGAGCGATTGAAGGCGGAAAAAGCCAATGTCCTTCAACAGCATCTTTAATCCGTGATGCAGACTTTAGTAACTATTCCCATGAAAAAATTTCTACTCTTGTTCGGTTTCGTTTGGGCGCTTGGCAGCCACGCCCAAACCCTTGTGCGCCAGATGGAGGGGGTGAGCGAGTATCGCCTCGCCAACGGCTTGCAGGTGTTGTTGGCACCGAACGATTTGCAGACACGCACTTATGTCAACTTGGTCGTCAAAGCGGGTAGCGCAGTTGAGGGACTTGGCGAGGGCGGCATGGCGCATTTGTTGGAGCATATGGTGTTTAAAGGCACGCCCACCACGCGCGATCCCATGAAGGCATTTGCGGATCGCTCGCTCAGCTTTAACGGCACCACCAACTTAGACCGCACCACCTACTTTGCCAGCATGACCCCGGACTTGGACAATCTGCACTGGTACATCGCTTGGCTGGCCGATGCGTCCATGAACAGTTTTATTGCCAAAGTTGATTTAGACAAAGAGATGACGGTGGTGCGCAACGAGTTTGAGCGTGCCGCAGGTAGCTCCGACAGGGCTGTCCACCAAGCGCGGATGGCGCTGGCTTTTCCTAATCACGGTTATGGTCGCCCGACCATCGGCGTGCAAAGCAATATCGAGCACGTGAGTATCGAGCGCCTGCAAGCCTTTTATAAAACGTGGTACCGCCCAGACAACATGGTGCTGGTGGTGGCGGGACGTTTTGATGCGGGATCAACACTCGCGCACATTCAAGCGGTGTTTGGCGTACTGCAAAATCCCCGCGCGCCTTTGCCAACGCTCTACACCCGCGAGCCCGTGCAGGACGGCGTGCGCGAGGCCGTGATCCGCCGCGTGGGCACCGAGGTGGGTACCTTGATCGGTTGGCGCGGCGCACCAAGAAGCCACCCAGACGATGCAGCGCTGGATGTGATTGCCGCTGCCTTGGCTGACGCTGGAGCGGGGCGCTTTAAAACCGACATCGACAAGCGGGCGCTGGGCACGCAAGTGAGTGCGGGGCATAGCTCGATGCTGCAATACGGCGTGTTCGATGTGAGTTTGCGCGTGAACGACCCCGCCAAACTGGACGAGGTGCAGGCGCTGCTACTCAAACACGTGGCGGACATTGCCGCATCGGGCGTAACGCAGGGCGAGTTGCAGCGTGCACAAACGCAGGCCACGAGCGCGTACGAAGCATCTAAACGCAGTGCCAGCAGCTTGGGCGCAAGCCTAGCCGAGAGCGCGGGCGCAGGCGATTGGCGGCTTGCGTTTTGGTACCAAGACGCGATGCGTCGCGTCACCCTGGCCGACACAAAGCGTGCGGCGCAAACCTATCTGCTGGACGCTAACCGCGTGCGCGTCTCCTTTATCCCCGATGCGCATCCTGCACGCGCCGCAGATCCCGCGCCGCTCGCGCTGGGCGAGTACATCGCCAAGCCTGCAGCAGCGCCCACTCCCCCGGCTGGGGCGACCAGCTTTGCACCGCTAGAGCGCTTTGAACCCACCATTGCCGAAATCGACAAACGTGCCGTGCGCAGCGTGCTACCGGGCGGAGCGCGCATCGTGCTGCTGGCGCGTCCTGCGGCGGGCGATGTGATCATGGGCACTTTGCGCCTTCACTGGGGTAACTTAGAGACCATGCGCGGACAAGGCGCAGCGCCTTATTTGGGCGCCCTGTTGATGAAGGGCACCACCACGCGCAGCGAGCGCCAGATCAAAGACGAACTTGATCGCCTGCAAAGCAAACTGTCCATCGGCACCGGCACGGGCGGCATGACGGCAAGCTTTACCACCACGCGGCAAAACTGGTCTGCGTTTGCTGTGCTCATGCAAGATGTGATTCGCAATCCTGCGTTTAAAGAAGAAGACTTCTTTGCTTGGCAACAAGAAGTCGTCGCCAGCATCACCCAGCAACTGGATAGCCCCGAAGCCAAAGCCAACAATGCTTTGAGCCGAGCCTTGCGCGGCGACTATGCGCCGGACGACCCGCGCTACGTGCCCACGTTAGAGGAAAACAAAGCCCGCTGGCAAGCGCTCAAGCTGGCGGACATCCGGCGCTTTTGGGCACAGTTTGCGGGAGCCAGTGTGGCTGAGTTTGGCGCTGCTGGTGCGCTAGATGTCGCCGCCCTTCAGCAAGATGTGGCGCGTATGCTGGACGGTTTTATAACGCCCGGCGCAGCCGCCAGTTACGCCCGCATCCCTTATCCGCTGGTGCCCGGCAAAGCGCAAAGCATCGTGATTCCTACGCCGGATAAGCCAAATGCCCTCATCTATGCGGCGCACAGTTTGGCGGGCGACCCTTGGTCACGCGAGGGCATCGCCATGACGGTGGCCAGCGGCATCATGGGCGGCGGTGCCAACTCGCGCTTGTACACCCGGGTGCGCAAAGAAGAAGGGCTGTCGTATGGTGTGTGGAGCTATTTGGACTCCAACGAAGACGATCAGGTGTTGACCTTTGGTTGGGGCGGCATCTTTGCGCCCGCCAACCGCGCCAAGTTTGAGCGTGCGGCGCAGGGCGTGTTTGACGATGTGGCCGCCAAAGGCCTCAGCTCCATCGAACTGTTCTTTGCCAAACGCATCGCGGCAGACCAAGTCAAACAGGGACTGGCTAGCGACAGCTACATCGCAAGCGAGTTGGCGCATGCCGAGTACAAGGCGAGAATGGGCCAGCCGCGTAGCGCCGCTTGGTACGAAGAAAAGCAAAAAATACTGCAAGACCTGAGCATCGAAGAAGTGGACGCGGCGGCTAAAAAATTAGTTGACTTCACTCGTTTAGTTCAGGTTACGGCTGGCGAATTTAAATAACCTCAGCGCATCAGGAGACGCATCATCATGGACCCACTCATTCAAGCATCAGAGCTGACCGACATCGTTGCTCGCATCATCAAGGGCGCGGGCTCTAGCGATGCCGAAGCGCTGCAAGTGGCGCAAAACCTCGTGCTAGCCAACCTGAGCGGGCACGACTCGCACGGTGTGGGCATGGTGCCGCGCTATGTGGATGCGGTGCAAGAGCGCGGGCTGATGCCCAACACCTCGGTTCGGGTGAATCTGGACTCGGGCACGCTGCTGGGACTCGATGGGCAGCGCGGCTACGGTCAAGTGGTGGGCGTAGAGGCCATGCGCATGGGCATCGCGCGTGCCAAGCAGCATGGCTCGTGCATCGTGGCTTTGGGCAACGCGCACCATTTAGGGCGCATCGGTCACTTTGCCGAAATGGCGGTGGCCGAGGGACTGGTCAGCATCCATTTTGTTAACGTGATGGCGCGTCCCGTGGTGGCACCTTGGGGCGGCGGAGATGGACGCTACGGTACCAATCCTTGCTGCATTGGGATTCCGGTGGGCGTTTCAGTTGGTGCAGATGCCTGTGCCGCGGGCCAAGCAGCGCAAGGCTTAGCGGGCTATCAGGCTGACCAGCCTTTTATCTTGGACTTTGCGACCAGCCGCGTTGCGCAAGGCAAGATGCGGGTTGCCTACAACAAGGGCGAGCAAGTGCCCGATGGCTATTTGATCGACGAGCACGGCCATCCCACACGCAACCCCGGTGTGGTGGTGGTCTCGCAAAACCCCGACCCCAAGGGCGAGGTGAAGCTGGGCGCACTCATGCCCTTTGGTGAGCACAAAGGATTTGGCCTTGCCGTGGCGTGCGAGTTGCTGGGCGGGGCGCTGTGCGGCGGTGGCACATGGCACAAACCAGCCGATAACGCCCGCGCGGTCTACAACTCCATGCTCACCATCTTGGTCTCGCCCGATGCCTTGGGCACACAGAACATCTTTGCGCAAGAGACGCGCAGCTTTTTAGATTGGCTCCAACAAAGCCCGCCTGGCATGGGCGCGAGCGGCGTGCAAACGGCGGGCGAACCCGAACGCGCTTACCGCGCCAAACGCCTTGCTGATGGCATTGTGGTGGACAGCGCCACGTGGGACGAGCTGGTTGGCGCGGGCAAAAAAGTGGGCGTGACCTTGCCCGCATTCACAGGGGCGGCTGCATGATCCGCCCCGAACATCAACTGCACGACTACATCGAACCGGCTGCCACGCGCAACGCCGCAACCGTGTTGCTCTTACGCGATACGGCGGGCGCTACCGAGGGCGATGCGGAGAATGGCAGGGACTTTGAAGTGCTCATGACGCAGCGCTCGCCCAAGGCCAGCTTTGCGCCCAGCATGTTTGTCTTTCCGGGCGGCGTGGTCGATGCGGGCGAGAGCTTCGAGCAAGCCGCCGTGCGCGAGTGCATGGAAGAGCTAAATCTCGCCATTGATGCGGACAGCCTGCTGTGGCAGTCGCACTGGATTACCGACCGCGATATGCCCAAACGTTTTGATGTGCGTTTTTATGTTGCGCCCATGCCCGAAGGGCAAACGCCCGTTGCCGATGAGCAGGAGCAGTTCACGCCCACGTGGGTTCAACCGCAGGCGGCGCTTGCGCTCTACAAAGCGGGGCGCTTCCCCATGATCTTCCCGACCATCCGCACCATCGAGTGGTTGGCCAAATTTTCCAGCAGCGCCGAGGTCTTTGCCGCCTGCGCCCACAACCAGCCGCATTGGTCTAGCTGCCCGCGCTCGGCCTTGCTGGGCGGCAAGCCGCACTACTTTATGGAGGGCGATGCACCCTACGGCGAGCTGGCCATGGTCTGCCCCGACGGCATCAAACGCCACGCGCTCGACTGGGTACATGATGCTCCCGTGCCACTGCTCCAGCACCTGCGCCGCCTGACCTGTGGCAACCCCAGCATGATGACGGGGCCGGGCACCAACACCTACCTCATTGGCACGCCAGAGACCGGCTATGTGGTGCTAGACCCGGGCCCCTATCAAACCCAGGCTGACGAGGCGCACGTTCAAGCCATCCTAGCCGCGTGCGGCGGCGCAAAGCCCGACATCCGCGCCATCGTCTGCACCCACTCGCACCCCGACCACTCGCCAGCGGCTGCGCCATTGCAAGCCTTGTGCGCCTTGGCAACTGGGGTCGCGCCCGTCATCCACGGCATGGCCAGCTTGCCCACGGCGCGTGCGCATTCGGGCTTTATACCGGACAGGCAAACCGTGGACGGCGACACCCTGACGCTCAACACCGACGACTGGGTCATCACCCTACGCGCCATCCACACCCCGGGGCATGCCGCCAACCATGTGTGCTGGGTGCTAGAGGAAGACGGGCTGCTGTTCTCGGGCGACCATGTACTGAACGGCTCCACCACCGTGATCGACCCGCCTGATGGCAACATGACCGACTACCTAGACTCGCTGGACAAACTCAGCGCCGCGTGTCTGCGCTACGACATCGACTACATCTTGCCTGCGCATGGTTACGTGCTGGGCTTTGCGGCGACGGCGCTGGAAAAACTCAAAACCCACCGCTTGGCGCGTGAAGAAAAAATCCGCCGCGCCATGCAGGCACTGCCCGGCGCAGAGCTGGACGAGCTGGTGGCACTGGCCTACGACGACGCACCGCAAAAACTGTGGCCCATCGCTATGCGCTCGCTAGCCGCCCATGTGGAGCGCTTGCGAGCATCAATTGAAACGGCCGATACCCTGTAGGCCTTATGGCGCAAGGCTTGCAGAGGCAATGATCCTGGAAAGTCCAGCGCACAAGGCTTGGCGGCATGCACCCAGTTGAAAATGCATCCGAAATACCCTTAAAAGGGCCCTTAAAAGTGCCCTTTCAATGCCCTTGAAAACGCCATCAGCATCAGCTATTGCACAAGCCGTGCGATAGCTGAGCGCCCAAGTACCTAGCGCACCTTTGCCAGCAGCCCCATGGTTGAAGCGTCCAGCCCCACCGCGTTGCCCGTGGTGAGGCGCGGCTCGATGT
>CAZAIW010000007.1:13508-27713 GCA_964485285.1 uncultured Burkholderiaceae bacterium
TCTTTGGCGAGCACTTTGCCCAGTTCCACGCCGAATTGATCGAAGCTGTTGATGCCCCACAGCACGCCGCTGGTAAAGACGCGGTGTTCGTACAGCGCAATGAGTGCGCCCAAGGTTTGCGGCGTGAGCGCGTCCAGCAAGATGAAGGTGCTGGGGCGGTTGCCGCTGAAGTTTTTGTGTCCACCCGAGTCGGTCTTGCCTTGCATGAGCGCCTGCGCCTGCGCAATGGCGTTGGCCAGCAAGGCGCGTTGATGCGCGGCCTGCGTGTCGGCATCGATGCAGCCCACGTTGTACGTGGGGGTTTTAACGGCGACAAACTCAACCGGAATCACATCCGTACCTTGGTGCAGCATTTGGAAGAAGGCGTGTTGTCCGTTGGTGCCCGCTTCGCCCCACACCACGGGCGCGGTCGAGACGGTGAGCGGCTTGCCTTGCAGGTCGACGGACTTGCCGTTGCTCTCCATCTCCAGCTGCTGCAAGTAGGCGGGCAGTCTGGCCAGCGCCGATGAGTAGGGCGCAACCGAGCGGCTGGTAAAGCCCAAATCGTTACGGTAGAACACATCGAGCAGCCCAAGGCGCACGGGCAAGTTGTGCGCCAGCGGGGCCGTCTGAAAGTGCTGATCCATGATGTGCGCACCGGCCAAGAAAGCTTGGAAGTTCTCGTCCCCAATGGCGATGGCCAGCGACAGCCCAATGGCCGACCATAGCGAGTAGCGTCCACCGACCCAGTCCCAAAAGCCAAAGGTGGTGTCGATGCCAAAGGCTTTGGCAGCGGTCACGTTGGTGGTGACGGCGCAAAAATGCTGGCTTGTGTCGAGTGTGCTGGAGCCATCCGCCGTGCCACCTTGGGCGATAAACCAAGCCCGCGCGGTGCTTGCGTTTTGCATGGTCTCGGCCGTGGTGAAGGTTTTGGAGGCGATGATGAACAAGGTGGACTCGGGGCGACAGCTGCGCAGTACGGCGGCTAGCTCGTGCCCATCGACGTTGGAGACGAAGTGGTAGCGCCTACGGTGGTCGGCATATTGATCGAGGGCACGCACGGCAAATGCGGGGCCTAGGTCTGAGCCGCCGATGCCAATGTTGACGATGTCCGTGATGCGTGCATCGGCGCGAATGGTTTGGGCGTAGCTTAACAAGCGATCCAGCACGGCGCGAACTTCGGCATCTTGCGGGTCGCGCAGGCGGATGTGCGAGACGGCGCGTCCTTCGGTGCTGTTGATGGCATCACCCCGGAACATCGCCTCCCGCTTGGCCTCTAGTCCAGCACGTGCGGCGCGGGCGATCAGGGCAAACTCGGTCTTGCGGTCGATCAGGTTTTTGGACAGGTCACAAAACAGGTTGTGCTCGCCAACGGCAAGCGACTGGCTGAAATGCGCAAAGCGCTGGGGGTCGGCGGCAAAAGCGCTTGCTAAATTGAGGCGCATGTTTGGGAGGCTCATGCTTTGCAGACTCATGCTTGCGGCGCTGCGGCGCTGCTTGC
Source organism: uncultured Burkholderiaceae bacterium (assembly GCA_964485285.1). Lineage (GTDB taxonomy): Bacteria > Pseudomonadota > Gammaproteobacteria > Burkholderiales > Burkholderiaceae_C > JASGCK01. Next base: position 14,989 of record CAZAIW010000007.1, read on the forward strand.
GCGCATCAGGGCTTCTAGTTTTTCGGTATCCAGCGCAAAGGCGCGGATGCCTTCGGCCAGTTTCTCGGTGGCGCAGGCATCCGCATTCAAGGCAAAGCGGAAGCTGGCCTCGTCGTAGTGCATGCGGGTCTGCACCAGCGCCGACGCAGCGGCTTGGCTCAGTCTTGGCGTGATGGGAGCGTCCAGTGCCGACAGCGCCGCCAGCAAGTCGGGCGCGATGGTGAGCAAGTCGCAGCCTGCCAGCGCGGTGATTTGTCCTAGGTTTCTAAAGCTGGCACCCATCACTTCGGTGGCGATGCCAAAGTGTTTGTAGTAGTGGTAAATCTCGGTGACCGATTGCACGCCGGGGTCACGCTCGCCGCTGCGTTCAGTTTCGTTCCACGCGGCTCCTTGGGACTTTTTGTGCCAGTCGTAAATGCGTCCCACAAAGGGGGAGATGAGCCGCACGCCCGCGTCGCCGCAGGCAATGGCTTGGCACTTGGCAAATAGCAGCGTGAGGTTGGTGTGGATGCCCTCTAGCTCCAATTGCTTGGCTGCTTGTATGCCTTCCCATGTGGCGGCTATTTTGATGAGCACCCGGCTGGAGGGCACGCCAGCAGCGGCGTACAGGCGCATCACCCGGCGTGCCCGCGCAAGCGTTGCGGGGGTGTCAAAGCTGCATCTGGCATCGACTTCGGTGGAGACGCGCCCGGGCACGACTTCTAAAATTTTGCAGCCAAAACGCACCAGCAGGCGATCCATTTGCTCGGGCAGCGACTCGCTAGGATGCGCGGCTTGCACTTCGTGCATCAGCGGGGCGTACTCGGGCTTTTGCACCGCCTTCAAGATCAGCGAGGGGTTGGTGGTGGCATCGGTGGGCTTGAACTGAGCCAGTTGCAAAAAGTCGCCTGTGTCGGCGACCACGGTGGTGTATTGTTTGAGTGCGTCAAGTTGGTTCATGTTTGCCATTTTAAGAAGCGGTCAATGTCGTCACGCAGCATGGCGGCTTCGCCCAAAAAGTTGCGCACGTAGTCGCTTTTGGGTTGTTCAAACACCTCTTGCGGCGTGCCCATTTGGGCGATAGCGCCTTTGTCCATCACGATGATGTGGTCGGACACCGCCAGCGCCTCGACCAAGTCGTGCGTGACGTAGGCGACGGTCAGCCCTAGGCGCTGCTGCAGGCTGCGAATCTCTTCGCGCATGGCGCGGCGCAGCTGGGCGTCTAGGTTGGACAGCGGCTCGTCAAACAGTAGCACGGCGGGCTCTAGCACCAGGGCACGCGCCAGCGCCACGCGCTGCTGCTGGCCGCCCGATAGCTCGCTGGGCAGACGCTCATCAAATCCGACCAGTCCTACGTTGCTCAAGGCCGCACGCGCCATCTCCTGCGCCTTTTGTTTGGCAACGCCTGTCATCTTGAGTCCATAGCCCACATTGGCCAGCACGCTCATGTGCGGGAATAGGGCGTAGCTTTGAAACACCAAGCTGACGTTGCGCTCATGCGCCGCGCGACGGGTCACGTTGGTGGGTGAGCCGTCCTTGCCCGACATCCAAATCTCGCCGCTGGTGGGTGACTCTAGTCCTGCAATCATGCGCAGCGTGGTGGTTTTGCCGCAACCCGAAGGCCCCAACAGCGTGGTCAGCGTACCGGTGGGAACGCAAAAGCTAATGTGGTCAACAGCAGCGGGCGTGTCCTTGTCGGTGCTGTAGCGCTTGGTGACGTTTTTAAATTCAATCATGTCATGCCTTTGTTGGAGATGAGCTTGTGAACGACGGCGGGTTTGTTTTTGTCGCGCCGCCCCAATTGACGCTCGCCTACAAAGGCCTGAATGAGGCCAATGGCCACGCTCATGCACAGCATCAGCACGGTGCAATAAGCCAAGGCGACACCGTAGTCGCCATTGCCTGCGCGACCCACAATGTAAGTGGTGGCCAGTTCGGTTTCGGCGGTGACTAAAAAGATGACCGCCGAGATGGTGGTCATGCCGCGTACAAAGCTGTAGGTTAAAGCCGCCACCAGCGCCGGCTTGAGTAGGGGCAACAAAATGTAGCGCAGCGTTTGGAGGGTGTTGCCGCGCAGCATCAGCGAGGCTTCGTCCAGCGACTTGTCCAGCTGCGCAAAAGCGGCCGTGCCCGCTTGTACGCCCACGGGCAAATTGCGGCACATGAAGCACACCACGATGATGGTGGCGGTGCCCGTCAGCTCGATCGGCGGCACATTAAAAGCCACCACATAGCTCACGCCCAGCACGGTGCCTGGGATGGCAAAGGCAAAAAGTGCGGAGAACTCCAGCAGGGACTGTCCCTTAAACGTGGTGCGTGCTAAGAGCCACGCGATGAGCAGCCCCAGCAGCGCGGTGAGCGGCGCGGCAATGGCCGATAGTTCCACGGTGGTGAACAGCGAGTTCCACGCCGAGCCCGCCCACACCATACCAAAAGCCCCCCACTCCACATCAAAGGCGGTTTTAAAGTGCGCCAGTGTAGGACTGTAGTCGCGCCCCCATGTGGTGACAAAACCGCCAGCAAAAGCAAACACATAAATCACCACGGTGAACGCCAGCCACGGCGTTGCCAAGGCCAGCACGGTGCGGCGCACGCCGGGGGGAAGCACAACGGGCAGCCCCGCATCGCCTTTGCCGCTCAGAGCCGTGAATTTTTGATTCGATAAAAACGCACGCTGTAGCAAAAACACGAGCAGCGCAAACCCGGTCAACACCAGCGCCAGCGTGGCCGCGCGACCTTGGTCGTACTGCGCCCCGACGATGGCGAAAAAGATTTCAGTGGACAGCACATTGAACTGTCCGCCCACAATGATGGGGTTGCCAAAGTCGGCCATGCTCTCGACAAAGCCGACCAAGAAAGCGCTGGCCAGCCCCGGTTTGAGCAGAGGCAGAGTGACCGAATAAAACGTTTGCGCGGGGTTGGCACGCAGGGTTTGCGCGGCCTCCTCTAGGCTGGGCGAGACACCTTGCACCACGCCGCGCATCATCATGTAGGCAATGGGCGTAAAGGCAAACATTTGCGCAATCCACACGCCCAGCAAGCCATAAAACCAGCGCGAGGGCTCGATGCCAAAAGCGTATTCAAGCAGCTGATTGACCACACCGGCGCGGCCAAACAGCAAGATGAGTCCCAGTCCCACGACAAAGGGCGGCGTGATGATGGGCAGCATAGAGAGCAAGCGCAGCGGTGCTTGCCAGCGGCTGCGCTTGGCAATATGGCGCTCGGCCAGCAAGGCCAGCACGGTGCCCATGATCACCGAACCCGTGGCCGTGAGTAGCCCCAAGTAGAGTGTGTTCCACGCCACGCCGCAGCGCCCCGGCTCTGCTAGGTTTAAGCAGCTCAGCCCCCAGATGCGATCGCTAGACAAGCGCTCGGCGAGCGCAGCCGGTGAGAAGGCTCCCTCTTCGCTATAGAGCGCTTTGGAGAGCGACAGACCCACCGGATAGGCGATAAAGATGACCAAAAATGCCGCGATGCCCAGCACCGAGGCGGCCACAAACATATCGCCCTTAAACCAACCCCATTTGGCGAGTAGCCATGCCAGAGCAAGAATGGCCAGTGCGGTAATAAGCAAAAAAGTCATAAAAATGTGGTGTCAGGTCTTGGGTTAATCGGTATGGCTCTTGGGCTGTGCTCAGGTGCGCGTTAGCGCGGCAGGGCACCGACTTCCTTTTCCCACTTGGCAATCAAGCGGCGGCGTTCAGCGCTAGCGCCATATTTAGCGTAGTCGTAATTGATGAACTTGATTTTTTTGAAGTCGGGCACGCGCGCATCTACCTTGGCGGCCTTGTTGGAGGGCACTTGAAACTGCTTGGCGGCAGCGCCCAGCTCTTGCGCGGCGGGGGTGAGCGCCCATTCGTAAAAGCGCTTGGCGGCTTCTAAGTTTTTTGCACCCTTCACGATGCTGATCGAGCCAATCTCTGCGCCCGTGCCGTCCTTGGGCGTGAGTGCCAGTACGGGAAAGCCTTGCATGGCCTCGCCGGGCGCATCGTGGACAAAGCAAATGGCGATGGTGGTCTCGCCGCGTGCGGCGGCTTTGATCGGGCCCGTGCCGCTGCGCGTGTACTGGCTGATGTTTTTGTGCAGCTGCCGCATGTAGTCAAAGGCTTTGTCCTCACCCATGAGTTGCACCAGCGTGGCGATCATGGTGTAGGCCGTGCCGCTAGAGGCAGGGTTGGCGACTTGAATCTCGCCCTTGTAGATGGGTTTGAGTAAGTCAGCCCATGTTTGCGGGATGGGCAAGTTCTTTTTCTTGATCAGCTCGGTGTTGTAACCAAAGCCCAACGGCCCCGAATAGATGCCGACCGTTTTGTAGTTGGATTGTTTGGCCTGCTCTTGCGCCCAGCTTTGCAGTTGCGGCAAGGCGGGCGACTGATACGGTAGCGTCAGTCCCGCCTCGGCGGCTTGCAAGTGCGGGTCGCCCGTGCCACCAAACCAAATATCGGTTTTAGGGTTGGCGGCTTCAGCACTGAGCTGGGCAAAGCCCTCGCCTGAGCCTTTGAGCACCATATTCACTTTGACACCCGTGGTTTTGGCGTATACCGTGGAGATGAGGTTGCACCACTCGGCTTGCACCGAGCAAATGACGTTTACCGCCCCTGTACCTGATTGAGCCTGTGCCGCAGGAGCACCCAAACCCAGCACCGCAAGGCCAAGCGCTGCAAGAAGGTTGCCGACGATAATTTGTTTTTTCATGTGTAGAGTCCTAGGCGGAGTAACCAGCAAAATGAACTTTCAAGCTTACCCCGAAGTGAGCCTTTCGCTACAGTGGGCAAACCCTAAAAGCAGCGCACAGCTGCGCACTTTGTTGCCCAGGCACACCGTGGCTCGCGCGATCCGGCATGCTGTGCGGGCGGGCTTGCAAGAGCTGATGGCGAAAAAGCCAGCAGCACATGCAGTGGGGCGTGGCCAACTTGCGCCGCAAGCCTTTGAAATCGCGGTTCGTGTGGTCGAGGCCGAGGAGGGGCGAGCGCTCAACCAACAGTACCGGGGTAAAGACTACGCCACCAATGTGCTCACGTTTGACTATGCTTTTGCGCCGGTGCTACAGGCCGATCTGGTGCTGTGCGCCCCTGTGCTGGTGCGGGAGGCTGGCGAACAAGCCAAAGATTTGCGGGCGCATGCGCTGCATTTGTTGGTGCACGGCACGCTGCACGCGCTGGGTTTTGACCACGAGCAATGCGTGGCCGATGCCGCGCGGATGGAAGCGCTGGAGATCGTGATTTTGCAAGGCCTAGGCATGGGCAACCCCTATGAGGCTTGATTTGACTGAGCTGGCAAGCACCCTGCCCGCCAAGCCCGGTGCCATATGGGCTGGCTTTATGCACACCGAAAGCAATACAGAAAAAGCCTTGTCAAGCCCCGGGGGTCTGGCGGAGCAAGTCCGCAATCTATCGTTAAGTATTTGATTTATATGGAAATCATGTTTTTGCTTGTTTCGAAGGCAATCTAGCGAAAGGCTTGAAAAATGGGGCTTTGCCAAGTTGCTGGCAGAGTCATTCACAAAGTTATCCACAAAAAATGGGGGCATTTTTGATGCATGATGAATCAAGCACTTAGCGACGATTGTGAAGATGAATGAATGACTGATGAGCGTAAATTGACTAAAAAAAATTTAATACCCTTCTGTAACGCTCGGGTATCGGTGATCTTGCCGATGCCCACGCACAGCCGCTTGCCCGAGGTGCTCAGCTACGCCCATAGCCACGAGCTGCCCGTGGGCACTTTGGTGCGCGTACCACTGGGTGCACGCGAGCTGCTGGGCGTGGTCTGGGTGGCTGATGGCGTAGCCGATGCGGGGGCAGATGCCGACTCGGCTGGCGCGCTCAAGCCGATAGCGGCGGTACTCGATATTGCGCCGCTGGGCGTAGCTTGGTGCGAGCTGATTCGCTTTGCGGCCAGCTATTACCAGCGCTACGCGGGCGAGTTGGCGCTGGCCGCGCTGCCGCCGCAACTGCGCGAGTCAAGCGCCGAACAGGTGGCGCGGGTGCTGGCTCGGCGAGCCAAAAAGGCTGCCGAAAAGGGTAAAAATCAAAAGGGCGATGCCCTGCACGCCTCTTTGGATGGCGCTTGTGAGCCATCGTCTCTTGCAGGCCAATCAACACAAGGCTTAGCGGCCAGTGCCGAGCAAGAATCGGTGCTTTTGGCGCTGGCTGCGGCTGACCCGCGTCCCAAGCTGCTCTTTGGTGCAACGGGCAGCGGCAAGACCGAGGTGTATTTGCGCCGCATCGAACATGTGCTGGCCAGCGATCACCAAGCGCAGGCGCTGGTGATGGTGCCCGAGATCAACCTCACGCCGCAAATGCAGGCTCGGTTTGAGGCACGGATCGAGGCGCGCTTTGGCGCTGGCACCGTGGTGCTAATGCACAGCAGCATGACACCCGCGCAGCGTTTGGCCAGTTGGTTGGCAGCGCACACGGGTCAGGCGCGGTTGGTGCTGGGAACGCGCCTTGCGGTGCTGGCCTCCCTGCCGCATCTGCGCCTCATTGTGGTGGACGAGGAGCATGACCCCAGCTACAAAAGCCAAGACGGGGCGCGGTATTCGGCGCGTGATTTGGCGGTGTACCGCGCCTCTAGCGAGGGCGTGCAGGTGATTTTGGGCTCGGCCACACCGTCCATCGAGTCGTGGCACAACGCCAGCGCAGGGGTGGCGGTGGGTGGGAGTAGCAAACCCAGCCGCTACCAAAGACTGGATATGCCCTCGCGCATCCACAGCGCGGCCATGCCGCAGGTGCGCATCGTCGATTTGCGCTTGTTCGCCGGCACATCCCAACTGGCGGCAACGGGCTTGGCTCCTGCGCTGATGGAGGCCATCGCCGAGCGAGCCCGGCGCGGCGAGCAGTCGCTGCTCTTTTTAAACCGCCGGGGTTACGCGCCAGTGCTCACGTGTGGCTCGTGCGACTGGACGAGTGCCTGCCCCCATTGCAGCGCCAATCAGGTGTTTCATAAAAAAGATCGTAGGCTGCGCTGTCACCACTGCTCGCTCACCAGCGCTGTGCCGCGTCAGTGTCCAAAGTGCGGCAATCTAGACATCGGCTTGCAAGGACGTGGCACCGAGCAGTTGGAGGAGTTACTGGTGGCGGCGCTGGGCGAGCGCTTTCGCGTGCTGCGCATCGATGCCGACAGCGCACGCGGCAAAGGCAATTTAGATGCCCAGCTTGCCAGCGTTCATGCGGGCGATGTCGATGTGTTGGTGGGCACGCAAATGGTGACCAAGGGACACGACTTTCGGCGCATCACGCTGGTGGCGGCGGTCAACCCCGATAGCGCTTTGTTTGCCGCTGACTTTAGAGCGCCCGAGCGTTTGTTTGCACTGCTCATGCAGGCGGCGGGGCGTGCGGGGCGTGATGCAGCAGTCAGCACCCAAGCCCAGATGTGGCTGCAAACCAAGCACCCCGAACACGCGCTCTACAAGGCGCTGGCGCGGCACGACTATCCTGCTTTTGCCGCCAGCCAGTTGACCGAGCGAGAGGGCGCAGCCATGCCGCCCTTCAGTTATCAAGCGCTTTTGCGAGCTGAGGGGCGAACGCAGGAGCTGGCGCAAGCATTTTTAGATCATGCGGCAGCGGTGGTGCAGTCGCAGCCCGAGTTCGCGCCCTGGCGCGACGCGGCGATGCCAAGCTTTGTCACGCTGTACCCTGCGGTGCCTATGCCGATGGCGCGTATTGCCAATGTGGAGCGTGCGCAAATGCTGGTAGAGGCTTCCTCGCGCACGGCATTGCAGCGGATGTTGGCGACGTGGCAACCTTATCTGCGCGAGCTGAAAACAACGGGCGTGCTGCGCTGGGCGCTGGATGTCGATCCGCTGACGATTTAGGCTCGCGCAGTCTCTGTGGGCGTGGCTGCTTGACGGATGTGCTTGGCAAGTGCAGTTGCGACAAATTTGGCTAGGTTCACAGGGACAGCATTACCGATGACTTGTTCGACATCTGTTTTGCAGCCCACAAACTCGTAATCGCTCGGAAATGTTTGAACCCTTGCACGCTCTAAAGTAGAGAGAGGGCGTAGCTTCGCATTGACTTTTGCCATATCTCCCGCATGCCCGGGGTAGCCTTTGGGAACTGGGCGATTGATTCCCCGAATGGTGGGGCTTGGTTCATCAATGCTGAAAACACCGCGCCGAGCGTAGGAGCGTGGATGTCGGTAATAGTGTTCAATGCCTAGGCTGTTGCCGAAGTAATCACGTAGCGTCATTGGTACGCTAGCGTAGCTCTCTGCTAGGGCAATGTCCATGAATCCATCGGACTGACCTTTGCCGCCAATCACGATAAGTCGTTTGCGTTGTTGAGGGACACCGCAGTACGCAGCATCCAGCACCTTCATAGTCAAACCATATTTGGCTTTTTTAAAAATAGCAATAGCCTCTTCAAACGCCTTCGATCCTTGCGAGCGGGCGACATTTTCCATAACAAAGTAGGTAGGTTTTACTTGTTGAATGATGGTTGCAAAACTAACGGTCAAGTTAGCACGACCTAAAGTTTCATCACGTTTGCCAGCGCTAGAAAAGTCTTGGCAAGGTGGGCCACCAACAATTAAGTCGGGATCAAAATTTTGGATTGCTGCGATGGCAGTAGATGCATCGTTCAGATCAATATCCAATACGGGATGATCTGGGAAATTAGCTTGATAAATTTCGATGGCAGGCTTCCAGTTTTCAACAGCACAGACAACATCAAAACCAGCCGCTTGAAACCCCAAACTTAAACCACCGCCGCCTGCGAATAAATCAACAACACGGTTCATATGGCATCCTCAAATAAGTCGGTGGAAAAATATAGGATGGCATCAAAGCGACGTTCTGGACTTAAAAATTTATGCCCTCCGCCTAAGATAATTTGTTTAACCTCGTCCTTGGTAACAATGGGTGTGGTTAGTCGTTTGCAGGTCATGAGCCCATGCGACTTTGTGCCAGAAATGGCGAATTCTTTGTCATTTTGGTTGTCGAAGGTCATCCCATCGTAGATGGGTGCTTGGTGCACCTTTGAACTCAAAGAGGCTTGATATAAAAACCTAGAGAGACGTAATGCGGCACGCAATTGGCGAGATATTGCACCAGTTTCTAAGGTTCTTGTGAGTGATTGTCGAGCAGAATCTAAAAACAGATGGCACAGCGCAAAGTCACTCCACACAAAAATATCTAAGCAGTTTTGAGCCAATATGGGTGATTTCCCTACCGTTTTCCAAACGGGCTGCATGAGCAAAGGCATTTGTACTTTTTTGAATTCAGTTAAAAAAGTTTCTAGTGCCAGCAGTATTTTTGGAGCGATTTGTGCCATTTCGGCCTTGTTGTCCCAATCTCTAACTTTGGCAAGAGAGGGTTCAAATATCTCGCGTGCGGCACCTAATTGACGCTGGATATTGCCGACGATCGAAAGTGCAAGATAGCGTGCAGTGGCAGAGCGGATGACGAGTTCTGTACCGTAAAGTTCGTCGGTCAATGACTCGGTGGTGTTGTCGGGGAGAGTCGTTAATTTGATTTCAATAGGTCTAATCTGTTTGTCGCGCACGCCATCGCAAATCACCAAATCTATTGCTGGTGGTTCGTCGTGCACGTGGTTGCGAAACCGATCAAACCGCGATTCAAATGAAAAATAAATATCTTTTGCTGGTAGGTTTGAACCAAAAGTATCGTTGACCGTAATTTCAGAAATGCTGGTTTCGGTCTTGGTTTCGTACTTGACATAAACCAGCGGTGTCTTCTTCGATTGCATGTAGCACGCCAAAGCGACAGGAAAGGCGGAGTTGAATTGATTTTTACCCCAGTAATAGGGGTCAGTGAAATCGCGATTACTGTGAGTAATGCCAAAAAGTGACGGAGTATTCATCCCGTGATTCTATGAAGTCAGCAGCGCCACCGCGCCAGAGAAAGTAAAAAACGCCAGTGCGGTTGACACCAAAATAATTCGGGCGATGCGCGCGGTGTCGGCTTCAAAGCGCTCGGCTAAAAGCGCCACGTTGCTGGCGCTGGGCAGCGCGGCGATGAGCACAATGACTTTGAGGGCAAACGGATCAAGTGGCACGCCCAATTGCCGCGCACTGGCTCCTGCGGCTAAAACTAAAAGCGGATGCAAAAATAGTTTGAGTAGTGCGATGAGCCAATCGTCATGAGTGTCCAAGTTTGGGCGGCTGCGTTGTTTGTGCGCTTGCGTGGGTGCACTGGCCTCGTCTACGCGCCGCCTGGCCAGTACCGCGCCAATGGTGAACAGCGCTACCGGAGACGCCGACACGCCCAAAAGCTCGACCGTTTTTGCTGCTGCGCCCAGTAACTCAAGGTTCATGGCGGAGAAGGCGGTGCCCAGCAAAATCGCCCACGGCATAGGGTTGGAGACCATGCCCAGCAAGGCTTTTTTCAGCGCTACCATCGCGCCATGCTCACCGGCGGCATCTAGGCGCGACAGTGCCACGCACAGCGAGGTCGTGATCACCATGTCAATCGTGATGGTGATGATGGTGGGGCCCGCAACTTGGGTGCCTAGCAGCGCCACCAACATGGGCATCCCCATAAAGCCAGTGTTGGGAAAGGCGGCAACCAAGGCACCCAGCGCGGCGTTGTTCCAACTGGTGCGCCGCGAGAGGGTCAGGGCAATCGTCAGCCCCACCATGATGAGTGCGCACGGCAGATAAACAATAAAAACGCTGGCATCTAACAGCTGCGCAATCGGGGTGGACGCGCCAAAGCGAAACAGCATACAAGGCAGCGCAAAAAACAACACGTAGGCGTTAAGTCCGGGGATGGCGGCAGTTGGCAAAAGCCTGCGCCTTGTGGCCACATAACCCATGAGAACCAAGGCGAAAAAAGGCAGAGTGATGGAAAAGACAGCGAGCATGGGAATAGGTAAGAGTGGACTGGGGAATAATACCGGTCATGAGCGAGACATTTGCGACCCATCAAACCTTATTGGACAGCGATCCCGCACAGGTTCATCAGATGCACTTGGCGGCGATTGAGGCGGCGCAGGCGGGTCAATTAGATAGGGCGCTGGCGCTGTTTGATCAGGTGTTGGCTCACGCGCCCAGCTTATACGCAGCGTGGAGTAATCGCGGCAATGTGCTCGATAATTTGGGGCGAGCGCAGGAGGCGCTAGAGAGTTTTGATCGGGCGCTGGCTCTGGTGCCAGACTATGAGTCGGCTTTGCACAACCGCGCGGTGGTGACGCAGAAAATGGGCAACGATGCCTTTAACCGAGGTATCGCACTAGAACAAGATGGCGACTTAGCAGGGGCGCTGGCGTGCTACGAAGAGGCGCTGGCGATCCACCCTGCGCATCAGGCGGCCAATTTGCAAGCCGGCTTGACCCTAGAAGAACTGGGGCGCGAGAGAGAAGCCGCTGACCGGTTTATTCATTCCGCAGAGATAGACCCCGGCTATACCGATGGGCTGCACCGGGCTGCGATTATTTTGGCGACGGATTTGAATTTGCATGCAGAGGCGTTGCAGTATTACAACCAATATCTAGCGGCTCACCCCAGCGACCCTTGGGCGCGGTGGCATAGAAGTCAAAGCTTGCTGGCGCTGGGTCACTACCGAGAAGGATGGCAAGAGTACAACGAGGTTTCTTTTGAGCCGGGTCATAACCCGATGGGGCGGATGAGTCCTTTGCATCCACGCTGGCGCGGCGAGCCGATTGATGGTTTGCGCATTGTGCTGTGGTGTGAGCAAGGCTATGGTGATGCGCTGCAATTTTGTCGTTATGCCACGCTGGTGAAGAGCTTGGGTGCACAGGTGTTTCTTTTGACAGCGCCCAAGCTGGAGCGTTTGTTTAAGACGGTATTTGAACCGCAGGGCATACCGATCATCTTGGGCAGTTCGCAGGCCTCGCCCTACCACTATCAATGCTCTTTAATGGCGTTGCCGCTGGCTTGCGCAACCGACAGCGTAGAGAAAATCCCTAACCAAGTGCCTTATCTTTGGCCTGATGAGCACGATGCGCAGCAGTGGCAACGCCGCGTGCAGCAAGCCCTACCGGGCGAGCCTGACAACGGGCGCGAGAGGGGTAACACCTGCCGCGTGGGTTTGGTGTGGGCGGGCGGACATCGACCCGACAATCCGGGTGCCCAAGCGGTGGACAGGCTGCGGTCGCTGCACCTGTGTGAGTTTGCGCCACTGCGCAAAGTGAGTGAGCAAGCGCACGTGAGTTTTTTTAATTTGCAAATTGGCGAGTCAGCCTTGCAGTTGGCGCAGCTACAAAGCCAAGGCTGGGACGGCCCAGACTTGATTGATTTGACCGCTGATGTACGCGACTGGGCTGATACGGCGGCCTTGGTTGCGAGCTTGGACTTGGTGATTGCGTGCGACACGGCAACGGCGCATCTGGCCGCAGCAATGGGCAAGCCGACATGGATTTTGTCGCGCTATAGTGGTTGCTGGCGTTGGCTGCAAGACCGTGACGATAGCCCTTGGTATCCTTCGGTGCGCCTTTTTAGGCAAGTTCAGCCGGGTGATTGGGGCGAGGTGATGGAGCGCGTTGTGCAGGCGCTGAGTGAGTTTTGTGCCCCGTGGAAGAGGGCGAGTCCATCGATCAAAGCATCGATCAAAAAAGAAATCAAAAAGGAATCCTGATGTCGTCACCCCAAGCCAACAAAACCCTCCCTATGGCGCAAGTACTGATGTGCGGGGCTTTCATTGTGACGCTGGCGATGGGCATTCGGCACGGTTTTGGCTTGTGGCTGCAACCCATCACACAAGCGCAAGGCTGGAGCCGCGAGACCTTCTCTCTGGCGCTGGCGATTCAAAATTTGTCTTGGGG
>CAZAIW010000008.1:0-16954 GCA_964485285.1 uncultured Burkholderiaceae bacterium
CTTCGTTGTCTGAAGCCACCAAAGAAGCCGCGTTGGCGGTGGACAAGCGCACACTCAATTTCTAAATTTGCAAAAGACAATTGTCTGTCCTTCACATTTATCAAGCGGAGCTCGTCAAGCGTGGTTACACGTCTGACGCTGCGCAGCTGGCGGGTGTGCAGGCGTTACAGGCGTGTTCGGAGGCGTGGACGGCTTATCTTGCGCAGCGCTCGTCTAAGTTAAAAAAAATATTTAACAAGCCTGAGATTCCGCAAGGCGTTTATTTGTACGGCGGCGTAGGGCGCGGTAAAAGTTTTTTAATGGACTGCTTTTACACAGCTGCGCCCATTCGACGCAAAACGCGATTGCATTTTCATGAGTTCATGCGCGAGGTGCACCGTGAGCTCACCGATCTGCAAGGGATTGTCAATCCGCTCGATGAACTCGGTAAACGCATTGCTAAGCGCTATCGATTGATTTGTTTTGATGAGTTCCATGTGGCGGACATTACGGATGCCATGATTCTTCATCGGCTTTTGGAGGCACTACTTAAATACGGTGTGGGTATGGTGACGACCAGCAACTTCAAGCCCGATGATCTTTATCCCAACGGCCTGCACCGCGATCGCTTAAAGCCTGCCATGGCCTTACTCAATAGTCGCTTTCATGTGGTGAATGTTGACGCGGGCGTGGACTATCGCCGCATCACCATGGAGGGGTTGAAGCTGTATCACTATCCGCTGGATGGCACAACCGACGCGGCCTTGCAAGAGGCCTACGCGCGATTGGCTGAGACGACGGGAGATGATGATCCCATCTTGCACATTGAAGCGCGTGAGATTGCGGCCTTGCGGCGTTCGGGTGGTGTGGTGTGGTTTGACTTTAAAACGCTGTGCGGTGGGCCGCGTAGTCAGAATGATTATTTGGAAATTGCGACACAGTTCCATACGGTGCTCCTCAGCGATGTCCCGCAGATGTTTGTGCGTCATGCGTCGGAGGCGCGGCGCTTTACGTGGTTGATTGATGTGCTCTATGACCGCCGCGTCAAGCTCATCATGTCGGCTGCGGTAGCGCCTGAGCAGCTGTATACCGAGGGGCCGCTTGCGCACGAATTTCCGCGCACGATTTCGCGTTTGGTTGAAATGCAGTCCAAAGACTATTTAGCCCTTGCGCGGCGCGAGGTGGACACTGGCTTGTCCATGAAGGGGGCGTCATGATGAGGCTTCGAGCACGGTGGTCGGTTTGCTTGGTCGGTTGGCTGATGAGTTGGAGCATTCCGCTGGCACAAATCATGCCTGAAGCCGACCTTCAGACTGCGGATGGGCGTGGGCAAGAGCGTGCGCGTTTGCAATTGAAGCGCACCGAGCTATCCCAGCAATTCGATGGGCAAGAAAAAATGTGTCAAAGCAAGTTTGTGGTCAGCTCCTGCCTTGAGGAGGTTAAGCGACAGCGTGCGCTTGAAATGAAGCAACTCAAGTACCAAGAACGTGTGCTCGATGACATGGAGCGCAAGCAGCGTTCAGCCGAGCAACAAAGAAGCTTAGATGAAAAGGCGACTGGTAGCGTTCAACCGCGCCACAAAGAAGTCAAGCAACCTAAGGTGCCTAAAGACGCTAAGGCAGCGATGGTGAACCCCCAACCACTAGCGGGAGAGGCAAGTACCCAAAAAAAGGAGCCGGATGCCAAGGAGTCGAGTACCAAGGCGCTGGAGACCCGGCAGCGTGAGCAAGAAAAACAAGCCGCTTATGACGCAAAGCAACAAGAGTTGGCACAGCGGATTCGCCGGCGTGATGAGGGCTTGTTAAAGCAAAACGAAAAAATCAAAGCCCACGAACGCGAACGCGCCGATAAGGCGCAAAAATCGATTCGATCAGAGGCGGCGACTAAAGACTAAAGCATCAGCCATCAAGGCGAAGCTTTTAATTGACCATCACCAATTTGCCCATCACGGCGCGGGATTCCATGCGTCGATAGGCCGCTTTAAGGTCTTTCATGGGCATGGTGCTATCAATCGCAGGTTTGATCTTGCCTTGTAAGTACCAAGTGGCCAGCTCTTGCATCATGGCGGCATTTTTCTTGGGTTCACGCCGAGCAAATTCACCCCAAAAAACGCCAACAAGCGATGCGCCTTTAAGCAGTGGCAAATTCATGGGCAAACTCGGCACCGTGGCACTGGCGGCGAACCCGACAACCAAATACCGACCGCGCCAAGCAATGCTTCTAAACGCAGGCTCAGCAAACTCGCCGCCCACAGGGTCATAAATCACATCAGGGCCTTTGCCGGCGGTAAGTTCTTTGAGCCGTTCGCGCAGATTTTCTGTGGCGTAGTTGATGGTTTCGTCAGCTCCCATGGTTTTGCACAGCGCGGCTTTTTCTGCGGTCGAAACGCCAGCAATCACACGTGCACCTTTTAGCTTTGCAATTTGAATGGCCGCTGTGCCAACGCCTCCAGCCGCCCCCAAAATGAAAATGGTTTCACCCGCTTGTAGTTGTCCGCGATCCATCAATGCATGATGCGACGTGGCATAAGTCATGATGAAAGCGGCGGCATCGACCGTAGGGAATTGCGGAGGAAGGGGCATGGCCCTTGCGGCCTCGACACAGGTGTGGCTGCTAAATCCGCCCGTACCGCTGAGCGCCGCAACAGGGCTGCCAATTTGCAAATGGGGAAATTGCTCGGCGACACCCTCGCCTAGCGCTGCGACCACACCAGCATACTCTGACCCCGGTACAAAGGGGAGGCTGGGCTTCATTTGGTATTTGTTTTGTACGATCAAAACGTCGGGGAAGTTAAGAGATGCTGCTTGAATGGCGATCAAAATTTCGCCAGCTTTGGGTTGGGGGGTGGGTAGCTCTTGGTAAGTCAGTGCATCGATACCAATGGGGTTTTCGCAAAGCCAAGCGTGCATAGTGGTGTCCTTTAGGTGAATGGTGGTGGGAGGCGTAACGCACCAAATCATAGCGACCTCTACAATTGCCCAATATGACTTGCCACTACAAAATTTTGCTTTGCAACGACGATGGATTTCAAGCGCAGGGCATTGTCTCGCTTTACGCTGCGCTGATGCGGATTCCTCATGTGCAAGTTGAGGTGATTGCTCCCGAGCACAACAACAGCGCTAAGTCCAATGCGCTAACGCTGAACGCGCCGCTGTATGTTCACGACTCGCAAGGTGACTCTCGAACCAAGGGCTTTCGCTACGTGAATGGCACACCGGCAGACTGCATGCATATCGCGCTCACAGGCCTTTTGGGTTATCAGCCGGATTTAGTTGTGTCGGGCATTAACAACGGCGCGAATATGGGAGACGACACGGTGTACTCGGGAACGGTTGGTGCGGCCATGGAGGGCTATTTGTTTGGCGTGCCAGCTGTGGCGTTTTCTCAGGTTAAAAAAGGTTGGGAGCACTTGGACGCTGCGGCGGACTTTGCCGCGCAATTGGTACAAAAACTGCTGCTGTCTATCGGCCAGTCGGTGGATGCTCGGGCGGCTCCTTGGCTGCTTAACGTCAATATCCCTAACCTACCGATGTCACACATCAAAGGTCAGCAAGTTACGCGCCTTGGACGTCGCCACGCGGCTGAGCCCGTGGTGACCCAGCAAAGTCCACGCGGAGAAACCATGTATTGGATTGGTGCAGCTGGTGCGGCTAAAGATGATGCTGATGGAACGGACTTTCATGCCACGCGAGAAGGCTATATCAGCATCACACCTTTGCAGTGCGATATGACGGACTTAGATCATTTACCTCTGTGGAGGCAGGTACTGCTGTGAGAGCTGCTGGGATGTCTGCTGCAATACCGGCTATAACGCCATCGCGCTGGCGTAAACCGGCTCTTGGTATTGATACGGGCGTTGGACTTGAGTCCAGTGCGGTGCGAGCGCGCTTAGTCGCAAGGCTTGCCAAAGAAATTAACAACGCGGCGGTCTTGTCTGCCATGCAAGCTGTGGAGCGTCATCGCTTTGTGGATAGCGCCCTCGTTACGCAGGCTTATGAAGATACGGCACTGCCGATCGGATTTGGTCAAACCATCTCGAAACCGAATGTAGTGGCTCGCATGGTGGAGCTTTTGTTGAATGGACAACCCCGGTTTGTCGGAAAAGTTTTGGAGATTGGCGCGGGCTGTGGCTATCAAGCGGCGGTGCTGGGTCAGTTGGCGCGGTACGTGTTTAGTATTGAGCGCATTGAAGGCTTGGTGACAAAGGCCAGAGCCAATTTGAGCGCGTGTGAGTACACCAATGTACAAGTCAGATTGGGCGATGGCATGCATGGTTTTCCTGATGTTGCTCCTTACGCCGCCATCATCTCGGCTGCTGGCGGAGAGGCTATTCCCAAGGCGTGGCTCGATCAGCTAGCGATGGGTGGCAGACTGGTCGCGCCGTCTTGGGTGAACCATCGTCAGCAGGCTTTGGTGGTCATTGATAAAACGCCGGCAGGATTTGTCCAAAGTATTCTTGAGCCCGTACAGTTCGTACCTCTAAAATCGGGCATCATTGGCTGACTGATGGAACACATGACACAACGTTCACGCACTTATATTTGTACTTGGCTACTTTCGATGATGGTTAGCGCGAGTCTCTTGACCGCTTGCAGCAGCTCCAAAGGTGGACGTACCAACCATGCACCGATCGAAGATCGCGCAACATCCAAAGCGCATCCATCGATTGGTCCAGTAGCGGCAGCACAAAGCCCAAGTGGCACGAAATTGCCCGCAGGCATTGAAAACGAGGGCAAGCTAGGTTATTACACCGTCAAGCCGGGTGATACGCTGATTCGCGTCGGCTTGGATCATGGTCAAAATTGGCGTGACATTGCAAGGTGGAATCGACTGGATAGACCCAGTCAAATTGAGGTGGGGCAAGTCCTTCGCATCAGTCCGCCGGTTGCTCCTACCGTCGCAACACCGGTTCCTGTGCCGGGCGCGGCCTCTACAACCGAAGTGCTTGCAAGCGCTAAAAATCCAGCCGATGGAGCCACTAAGGCAGCAGCTGACGATCTCAACTGGGAATGGCCAACAGCGGGAGGCAGTGTTCTAGCCAAGTTTGATGAAAGCAAAAACAAAGGTCTTGATCTAGGGGGCAAGCTGGGCGATCCGGTGTACGCCGCTGCCGATGGTCGGATTGTCTATGCTGGGTCGGGTTTGCGCGGTTATGGCAACTTGGTCATCATTAAGCACAATGAAACATTCTTGAGCGCCTATGCGCACAACTATGCGCTACAGGTGAGGGAAGACCAATGGGTTACCAAAGGGCAAAAAATTGCCAATATGGGACAAAGCGATTCGGATCAGGTCAAGCTGCATTTTGAAATTCGCAAGCAAGGCAAACCAGTCGATCCTGCACTGTATTTACCAAAGCGCTAAAGCGATATGACTCCTCATTTATTGATCGAGTCGATTGATCTCGATGCGCAAGGCGTTGCACACCGCGATGGGAAGGTGATATTTGTTGATGGCGCTTTGCCGTTTGAAGTGGTGTCAGCGCAAATTAACCGAAAAAAAGAGACATTTGAAAAAGCCACGCTCACCGAGATTCACCACGAGTCTTCGCAGCGCGTTCGTCCAGCATGTCCTCACTTTGGGTTGCAACCAAATAGCTGCGGTGGTTGCAAGATGCAACACTTACATGCCTCGGCGCAAGTGGCGGTCAAGCAGCGTGCGCTAGAGGACAGTTTGGCGCACATTGGTAAAACCAAACCCGAGGGTGTGCTTCGTCCGCTAGAGGGGCCAACTTGGGGCTATCGATACCGCGCAAGACTGTCGGTGAAGTACGTTATTAAAAAAGGTGAAGTGCTCATCGGTTTTCATGAGCGCAAAAGCCGCTACATCGCAGACATCAAGAGCTGTGCGGTACTGGCACCTCGGGCTGAGCGTTTGCTGCTGCCGCTGCGGCGCTTAATCGCCAGCATGGATGCACGCGAGCAGCTGCCGCAAATCGAACTAGCCTGTGGCGATGAGTGGGGCGATCAGGTCACCGCGCTGGTGCTTCGGCACATGATGCCTTTGAGTCTTGGTGACCTTGATAAATTGCGCATATTCGCCAAAGAGCATCATGCTGCGTCCCATGTCCAGTGGTGGTTGCAGCCCAGTAAGCTCGATTCTGTGCATCGCCTGGATGAGACCGACGGTGCGGTGCTGAGTTACTCGTTGCCGGAGTTTGGTGTCACGATGCCGTTTCGCCCAACGGACTTTACGCAGGTCAACCCGCTCATTAATCGAGTACTGGTCGTGCGTGCGGTGCGACTCCTAGAGGTGAAAAAGCACGAGCGCGTCATCGATTGGTTTTGTGGGCTGGGTAACTTCACGCTGCCTTTAGCAACCCAAGCACGTGCGGTGCTGGGGGTCGAGGGGAGTGATACCTTAGTGGCTCGCGCCAAGGATAACTTCCAGCAGCACCAGCGTCGCATGGTTAACCAAGAGCAGGGGGTGGCCGCAGCTAGGGTAACCAGTCAAACCGCTTTTGTCGTGCGTAATTTATTTGAGATGACGGCCGATACCTTGATGGCAGATGGCTCAGCAGACAAATGGCTCATAGACCCTCCACGTGAAGGCGCTTATGCACTGGTTAACGCCCTAGCCGATGCTATCGAGAGACAAGCCTCGTCCGTAGCACCCGAGGACTGGGTGCCTCCGTTGGCGATTGTTTATGTCAGCTGCAACCCCGCCACCTTGGCCAGGGATAGCGATGTCCTAGTGAGTCGAGCTGGCTATCGACTCGTCAGTGCGGGCGTTGTCAACATGTTCCCGCATACCGCGCACGTTGAATCGATGGCCGTTTTTCAGCGCCGATCGCCTAGCGAAATGGGCGAATATCCTGATCACGGGTGACCTTGAATCTTTGCACCCAGTCCCCAAGTCTGGGTATGATTAGACCTCTGAAAATTTGACCCGCCTTTCCCCTCGTTGTTGTTCTTTTCTCTTACTGGAGACTTCCTCTTGTCGCAAGCTCAAAATCCAAATAAAGACCCGCTTGATGGCTTGCCGCCCAAGCGGCCTAGCAACCATCAAAACAACAACGGTAACCAAGGGCCTGGAAATTGGTTCACCAAGTTTGGTGTGTGGGTCGTGATTGCTTTAGTGCTATCGGCGCTATTCAATAAATTGGATTTACGCAATGGAGCGGGCAACTCGACCGTCATTGCCTATTCCGATTTCTTGGAACAAGTTCGCGCGAAAAATATCAAGCAAGTCACCATCGCCGAAGGCAATGGAAACAACGAGCTCACCGCCATCAAGGCTGATGGCAGCAAGATTCGCACTACGGCTACCTATATGGACAGAGGCTTGGTGGGTGATCTGATTGCCAACGATGTGAAGTTCGATGTGCGCCCGCGTGAAGACACGCCGTTTTTGTTGTCGCTCTTGATGAATTTTGGCCCCACACTTTTATTCTTGGGCATTTGGATTTATTTCGCCAAAAAAATGCAAAGCGGCGCAGGTGGCGGTATTTTTGGCTTTGGGCGATCAAAGGCAAAAGTGCTGGATGTGACCACGCAGCGTGTGACGTTTGCTGATGTTGCGGGGTGCGATGAAGCGAAGGAAGAGGTTAAAGAAGTCGTGGACTTTTTAAAAGACCCCGCACGCTTTGAAAAATTGGGTGGACGTATTCCTCGCGGTTTGTTGATGGTCGGGCCTCCCGGAACGGGCAAGACGCTGTTGGCAAAAAGCATTGCAGGTGAAGCCAACGTACCGTTTTTCAGCATCAGTGGTTCCGACTTTGTGGAGATGTTTGTCGGCGTGGGCGCGTCGCGTGTGCGCGATATGTTTGAGAACGCCAAGCGCAACGCGCCGTGCATCATCTTCATTGACGAGATTGATGCCGTGGGGCGGCAGCGCGGCGGCATGGGTGGCGGTGGCCATGACGAGCGTGAACAAACGCTCAATGCACTGCTGGTTGAGATGGACGGTTTTGAAACCAACAAAGGCGTGATCGTGATTGCCGCCACCAATCGCCCCGATGTGCTAGACGCTGCACTTTTGCGTCCAGGGCGTTTCGATCGTCAGGTCTATGTGACGCTGCCCGACATCCGTGGACGCGAGCAAATTTTGGGTGTTCACATGCGCAAAATCCCCATTGGCGCGGACATCGACGCGAATGTGATTGCACGCGGTACGCCGGGTATGAGCGGCGCTGATCTTGCCAATTTGTGTAATGAAGCGGCGCTCATGGCAGCGCGGCGCGGCGCAACGGTGGTGGGCATGGCCGACTTTGAACGTGCGAAAGACAAAATTTTTATGGGGCCTGAGCGCAAGAGCATGGTGATGCCAGAGGCTGAACGCAAAAATACCGCGTACCACGAGGCGGGTCATGCCTTGATTGGCAAGCTGCTGCCCAAGTGTGACCCGGTTCATAAAGTCACCATCATTCCGCGCGGGCGCGCACTGGGCGTTACGTTTAGTCTGCCAGCTGAAGACCGTTATAGCCACGACCGTGAGTTCATGTTGAACCAAATCAGCATGTTGTTTGGCGGACGTATTGCTGAAGAAGTGTTCATGAATCAAATGACGACGGGTGCTTCCAATGACTTTGAGCGTGCCACGCAGCTGGCGCGTGACATGGTGATGAAGTACGGCATGAGTGACGTGATGGGGCCTATGGTGTATGCCGATAAAGAGGGCGAGTCCTTCTTGGGGCGTCAGTTTGCGGGTGCATCGGCGATCTCGCAAGAAACGCTGCAAAAAGTGGATGTGGAAATCCGCCGCATCATTGATACCCAATACAAAATCGCCCGTGATTTGATTGAGGCGAATACCGACAAAATGCATGCGATGGCAAAGGCGCTGCTAGAGTGGGAAACCATTGATGCCGAGCAAATCAATGACATCATGGAGGGCAAGGAGCCGAAAGCTCCGGTTGACTGGACACCGCGTAAACCGCTCGATCCTATCCCTCCAGTGGTCGGTTTGCAAACACCACCTAGCTCGCAAGCCTCACCAGCTGGCTCTTCCCAGCCTCTTGCTTCTTAAAGCCAATTAGCATGAGGCTTGCAGGGCGGGGCATGGTTGAAAAGTATGCTTTGGCAGACTAGCCGCTTTGCTGTGGATGTGACGCAGCCCCGCATCATGGGCATCGTCAATCTCACGCCCGATTCGTTCTCTGACGGCGGGCAACACCACAGTGCGAGGGATGCCATCCTTTTTGCCGAACGACTCGTCAAAGAAGGTGCCGACATCCTAGACCTAGGAGCCGAGTCCACACGCCCCGGTAGTACGCCCGTTGCGCTAGGCGAGGAGCTAGCAAGGCTCGCTCCCGTGTTGCGCGAAGTCGTGAAATGGCATATCCCCATCTCCGTTGACACCTATAAACCCATCGTGATGAAAACGGCACTGGAGATGGGCGCTGACATCATCAATGACGTTTGGGCGCTTCGGCACCCGGGCGCTGTAGACGTTATTGCTGCTCATGCAGCATGCGGTGTGTGTCTCATGCACATGAGTGGTGAGCCTGCCACGATGCAGCTAAGTCCCATGAAGGCCGATCTTGCTGGCGGCGTTGTGACGGTGGTGAAGGATTTTTTGTCGGAACGCTCGCAGTTACTGATCAAAAAAAAGGTTGCTAGAGGGCGCATCGTTTGGGATGTGGGTATTGGGTTTGGTAAAACGCCCGAGCAAAATTTTGAGTTGTTGGCCAAGCAGGCTCGTTTTTTACCAAGCGGCTATCCACTGCTTTGTGCATGGTCGCGTAAGTCCAGTCTTGGCCGAGTGATGGGGCAGCGTCAAGATGGCTCTCCTCAAGATCGCGTGAGTGCCAGCATTGCCGCCGCCGTTCTGGCCGTTGAGCGTGGCGCACGCTTGGTGCGGGTGCACGATGTCGCGGCGACGCGCCAAGCGCTGCAAGTCTGGTCTGCCGCGCGGCGTCCATTTGATGAAGGTAGCAAGAACAATGAGTAAGCGTCAATTTTTTGGAACCGACGGCATACGCGGTACGGTGGGTGTGCATCCCATCACACCTGACTTTGTGCTGCGCCTAGCGCATGCTGTAGGTCATGTGCTGAAGCAAACGGAGGCCAAGCCCACCGTGGTGATTGGCAAAGACACTCGCCTATCGGGCTATATGCTAGAGAGCGCACTGGAGTCAGGTTTTAATTCGGCAGGTGTCGATGTGATCTTGCTGGGTCCCTTGCCAACGCCGGGTGTGGCCTATTTAACGCGGGCGTTACGAGCCAGTTTAGGTGTGGTCATCAGTGCCAGCCACAATGCCTATCCCGACAACGGCATTAAGTTTTTTAGCAACCAAGGCATCAAACTAGATGATGCTTGGGAGCTGGCCGTGGAAGCGCAACTGGCGTGTGAGCCTATCTGGGCGGGTTCGGCAGCCATTGGCCGTGCACGGCGCTTAGACGACGCAGCCGGACGCTATTTAGAGTTTTGTAAATCGACGTTTGATAGCCATCTCAATTTGCACGGCATGAAAATCGTGGTCGATGCTGCACATGGGGCTGCGTATCAAGTGGCTCCTAAAGTGTTCCATGAACTAGGCGCAGAAGTGATCGCTATTGGCTGCGCACCCGACGGTATCAACATCAATGAGGGCGTGGGTGCAACGCATCCCGAAGCCTTAATTGCAGCGGTTAAGGCGCACGGCGCACATTACGGCATTGCGCTTGATGGCGATGCGGATCGCTTGCAAATGGTGGATCACTCCGGGCGCTTGTTCAACGGTGATGAGCTTGTCTACTTGCTCGCGCTGGATCGCATCCAAGCGGGTGAGCGCTTAGAGGGTGTGGTCGGCACCTTGATGACGAATAAAGCCATCGAGCGAGGGCTTGAACGCCTAGGTGTCTTGTTGCTTCGTGCCAAGGTGGGTGATCGGTACGTGCTGGAGGCCTTGACGGATAAGGGCTGGCGCTTAGGCGGCGAGAGCTCGGGGCACATCTTGGTGCTGGATAAACACAGCACCGGTGATGGTTTAGTCAGTAGCTTGCAAGTCTTGCAGGCGGTCAATCGGTTGGACAAAACCATGGCTGAGGCGCTTGCGGATGTTCCGCTCTTTCCGCAGACCATGCTCAATGTCAAAGTAAAAGCCGGCTCTGATTGGCAGACCAATGCGGCGCTGTTAAACCTTAAAGAGCAGCTTGAAGCACAGTTGGGTGATACGGGGCGCGTGTTGATACGTGCCAGCGGAACCGAGCCTGTGGTGCGCATCATGGTCGAAGCGCAAGATGCCGCTGTGGCAAAAAGCTGCGCCGAACAATTAGCCGCCGTGCTTTAGCCCATGGGGCAAGCGCCTAGCTGGTCAAGCCTTTCCATAGCATGTAGAAGGCTTGTAAATAAAGCGCACACGCAAAAAATCGTTTTAACAACAATACGGGTAAGTGATGCGCAAAGCGAACGCCCACCGGAGCCATCACCGAGCTAGCGGTTGCCAAAATGACCAGTGCCGGTAGATAGACAAAACCCAGCGTATGCGCCGGCAGACCTGCTTGCCCCCAGCCCGTGTAGATGAAGCCCATCGTATTGATGATGGCAAGCGGCATGCCAAAAGCGGCGCTGGTGGCGATGGCATTGTGTAGCGGGATGTTGCGTGCGGTGAGATAAGGAACACTGATAAACGCACCGCCTGCGCCCACCATGCCCGAGAGCAGACCAATGAAGACCCCCATAGCGCCTTGTCGGCTCTGACTGGGCAAGGTTTTGCTAGCGACGGGCTTTTTAGCAAGCAACATATGGGTTGCCGAGTAACTAATGAAGAGTCCAAAAAAGATGGCAAGCGCTTGACCTTTGAGGATGTTAAACAGCACAGCGCTGGTGATCAAGCTGCCCAGCACAATGCCGGGCGTGAACGCTCTAAAAATATCCCACCGAATGGCACCGCGTCGATGCTGGGCACGAACGTTAGAGATCGAGACAAAGACAACGGAAGCCATCGCAGTTGCTATCGCCATCTTGACCGACAAATCTGCGCTGACACCTCGTTGGGTTAGGATGTAAGTGACAAATGGTACGGTCATCATGCCCCCGCCAATGCCCAGTACGCCGGCTAAAAAACCGGTTAATAGCCCAAGAGTGGCAAGTTCAACAATGAGTAGGGGTTCTAGCATGGCGCATGGTAGGGGGAAGATCAAAAGGTGTCTGCAAGCAAACCCAAAGCCGCATTCCTGAACCGAAGGTTCAGGTCGACACAGTCAAACGCAGGTTGGGAGCCCCTGACGCGAGGGCGCTACACGCTGCTACGTCTTATTCCATGCCTGGTGCTCAAAGAGCATTGGTTCAAGGAAATATAGGACTTTGGCGAAGGCTCGCAGACGTTGGCAATTCTAGGGGATGCGTAGCTCGTAGCATGGCGGCTGCGATCCTTCCATCGCACCTACCGCCATCCTTCATGCATCACATCAGCAGATGCTCGCCTGCGTTGTCGCCGCCCAAAATAACGTAATTAACTTTGCGGATGTCCATCAGTTTTTTGCCACCCGAATAGCTGATCGAACTTTGCACATCTTCTTCCATTTCGCGTAGCGTGTCGGCGAGATGACCTTTGATGGGCTCTAGGATGCGCTTGCCTTCAACATGTTTGTACTCGCCTTTGTTGAAATCGGAGGCCGAGCCATAGTATTCCTTGAACAGTTTTCCATCGACTTCAACGGTTTGACCGGGGCTTTCTTCGTGCCCTGCCAGCA
This sequence comes from uncultured Burkholderiaceae bacterium, assembly GCA_964485285.1. Taxonomy (GTDB): domain Bacteria; phylum Pseudomonadota; class Gammaproteobacteria; order Burkholderiales; family Burkholderiaceae_C; genus JASGCK01. The sequence continues at coordinate 12,597 of CAZAIW010000008.1, forward strand.
TCGATCCAATCATGACCATGGTGGCTCCAAAACGAATGGACTTCGCAATATCCCCATGCTCACGAATACCACCATCGGCAATGATGGGTTTAGTGGCTACGCGCGCGCACCACTTCAAGGCAGAGAGTTGCCAGCCACCTGTGCCAAAGCCGGTTTTCATTTTGGTGATGCAAACTTTGCCAGGTCCGATGCCCACCTTCGTGGCATCTGCTCCCCAGTTTTCTAGGTCGATGATGGCCTCTGGTGTTCCTACATTACCGGCAATGATGAAGCTTTTGGGCAGATGCTCTTTGAGGTACGCGATCATGTTTTTGACACTATCGGCATGACCATGTGCAATATCAATCGTGATGTAGTCAGGGCACAGCCCTTGTGCCTTGAGGCGATCCACGGTCTCGTAGTCTGGTTTTTTAACACCCAATGAGATCGATGCATACAGGCGTGGATTGGTTTTTGCCTTGTTCGTGATGCTTTGAACGAAGGAAACATTATCTAAATCAAAACGGTGCATCACGTAAAAATAACCCGCATTGGCCATCCACTCACAAATGGTTTCGTTGACCACGGTCTTCATATTGGCGGGCACCACGGGGATGCGAAAGCTGCGCTCGCCCAGTGTGACGCTGGCATCGCACTCGGAGCGCGACTCTACGCGGCATTTGCGTGGGAGGAGGAGGACGTTGTCGTAGTCGAAGATTTCCATGAGATGTTTCTCCAAGGGTTCAAAAGGAGTTGCACACGAGTGCAACAGCAATTGAGCACTTGGACTTCACGGATAACAGCAGCGAAGTGCTTGGGCTCGGTAACGTATTTTAGACGACGCGCAGCACGGCTTTTTATTCTGGCGATGGCTGGATTTTGTAGAGCCGTGAGAGACGATCATTATATGCAGATGTGTTATGATTTTGCACACCTGATTCGTCCTATGAAATGACAAAAGCAAAGCATCAATTTCCAACGGAGCGCTTGCTAGAAAAGGAGCGTTTCGAGCTGAAACCAAAGTCTGGCGGCGGTTTATTGAGTTACGAAGTGTGGGGCATGGTTGTTGAGGGAATGACGACAGTTACGCGGTACAACTTGGCTTACATCAATCGATCAATCTGTGCCAATGACAATGGACGAGTGCTGGGATTTGATAACGCACATGGCTATCACCATCGTCATTTCATGGGGCAGGTAGAAGCGGTTGATTTTGTGAGTTACGAAGCTACTGCTGAACGATTTCAGCAAGAGTGGCAAGAACTGATGAAGCTTTTGAAGGAGTGAAAAATGCGCAAAGCCGTTGTACGTACAGGTGATGTTTCGGGATTTTTTGAGCGTGCGAAAAAAGCCGCAAAACGCGCTGACGCAGGGCAAGCGATGGAGGGCACGGTAACGCTGGCCTTTGAGGACGCGCAGACCATGTTCACCGTTCTGTCAGATGCTAGGCGCAAATTGATGATGGAGGTGATGCTTGCCCCTAAAACCATCAATGAGCTATCGATTTGCCTGCACCGCAACCGATCCTCGCTGACCAAGGACTTGGGCTTACTTGAAAAAGAAGGACTTATTTTTTCGAGCCGCGAACCAAATCCTGGGCATGGCATACAGAAAGTTGTTCAAGCGGTCGCACCTCGCATTGAGGTCATTGCGGTATTAGGGTAGCGAGGCGAACTACACCAGTTGCCCATCGTTGGCTAAGGCCTGATCCAGTTTGGCAAGTAACTGCTCGTAGTTGGAAGACGCGGCTGGATCGGCTGCGTGATCCGCCGCAAGAGGTCGTGGTGTGGGCGCGGTTTGTTCGCTGCTAGCAGACGACAAGCTTTGCGCCGCAATGTTCAAAGCCGCGAGCACGGCAATACGGTCTCTAGCTTTGATTTTTCCAGCATCACGGATTTGGCACATAGCGGTATCGACTTTTGCAACCGCTTGGCGCAGCAGGGGTTCGCCCTCTTCGGAGCTTGCCAAAATATAGCTTTGCCCCATGATTTGAACTTCGATTTGTTTCATGATGCGTTTGTTTTAGTGTTCTGCGGGAGCGGTTGTGGCCAATCGCTCAAGTACGGCATCGAGCCGCAAGCTGGCCGCTTGTAGGCGCGATTGCAAGCTGTCGCGTTCGGCGATCAAATCGCTCACTTGGCGCTCTAATAAAGCCACGGTACGACGAGCCTCTTCGTGGCGAACAAGCAAGCGTTCAATGCGCTGGGCGAGTGGATCATTCATGGCGGATATTTTAGGGGACTAAAATCAGCCCCTTTCATCAACACGGAGCATATCGTGAGCCATACACCGACTACCCATTCCCCCATCAACAAAGGCCAGTTGTTGCAAGACCCTTTTTTAAATCAATTGCGCAAGGAGCATGTGCCTTGCTCGGTCTATCTCGTCAACGGCATCAAACTGCAAGGACAAATCGAGTCATTCGATCAGTACGTTATTTTGCTGCGCAATACCGTTACGCAAATGGTCTACAAGCACGCGGTATCCACCATTGTGCCGGGGCGTGCGGTTAACTTTCAAATTGACGGCGTAAACCCCGACCCGCAAGCGCTGCCGAATGCATAAATTTTTGTCAACCGTTAAAGTTGTTGGACGGATGCGTTGTTAAAAGCCACTCGCCCGCCCAGCACAACGCCCGTTGTTTTGGTGGGCGTTGACTTTGGCGAACCCCATTTTGATCAAGAGCTGCAAGAGCTAGGGCTTTTGGCACAAACGGCAGGACTTGATCCTGTTGGTCGCATCACCTGCAAACGCAAAGCGCCGGACGCAGCGCTGTTTGTGGGCTCGGGAAAAGCTGACGAAATTAAGGCTTTGATGCAGGAAATAGGGGCTAGCGAAGTCTTGTTTGATCAAGCCCTGAGTCCTGCGCAGCAGCGTAATCTGGAACGTTATTTAGAGTGCGCGGTCAATGACCGCACACTACTGATCCTAGAAATTTTTGCCCAACGAGCCAGAAGCCATGAAGGCAAGCTACAAGTGGAGTTGGCGAGGCTGCAGTATTTGTCAACACGCTTGGTGCGGCGCTGGTCACATCTGGAGCGGCAAAAAGGCGGTATTGGTAATCGTGGTGGGCCTGGCGAGACACAAATTGAGCTAGACCGCCGGATGATCATGGATGCCATCACACGCACCAAGGCTCAGCTCGTGACCGTTAAAAAGCAACGACGCACGCAGCGCAAGCAGCGCGAGCGCAGGGGAACCTTCGCCATCTCTTTAGTGGGTTACACCAATGCGGGTAAATCTAGTTTGTTCAATAGCTTGGTGAAGGCCAAAACGTACGCGGCCGATCAATTGTTTGCAACCTTAGACACCACCACACGCCAGCTCTACTTGGGGGCGGACGAGGCGGGGCGTGCCTTGCAGGTCAGTTTGTCCGACACGGTGGGCTTTATTCGCGATTTGCCGCATGGACTGGTGGCGGCGTTTGAAGCGACACTGCAAGAGGCGGTGGATGCCGATTTACTTTTGCACGTGATTGATGCGGCCTCGCCCGATCATCTCGAGCAAATGGCGCAAGTGCAAAAGGTGCTGGGCGAAATTGGTGCCGATGGCATTCCCCAGCTGTTGATCTTCAACAAACTCGATGCCATGGATGCTGCCGTAAGACCTGAGCAACTTCAAGGTATGTTTGAGCTGGGTGGAAACTCATACGAGCGTTTGTACTTGAGTGCCCGCACAGGCGAGGGTGTGGAGACGCTACCCGAGGTGCTGCGGCGCTGCGTTGAGCAGACCACAGACCACGCCAATTAAGTCTTACATCGCTTTAAACAAGTGGCTGTAGAGGCGACTCACGGCAAGAGTTTCGGGGCGATCACGTAGCTTGAGTGTGACTTTAAAGCTCTCATCACGATGCACCGATGCAATCGACCGCACCCGCACAACGGTGCCACGGTGGACTTGCCAAAACTGATGGGGATCAAGTTGAGCCAGCAAATCCTTCAGGGGTGTTCGGATGAGGTACTCGTGATCGTTTGTCAAAACCCGAATGTATTTGTCGGCGGCTTCAAAATAAATCACCTCATCAATCGGAATCATTTGAATGCTATGGCCGTTAGCGGTTTGGCGGCTGGCCTGTATCACGTTAAGCCTTGGTTGTGCGGGGCTGTGCGCAAGTAGCAAAGCATGAAGCTGGGCTGCCGTTGCCTCAAACTGCGCATCAAAATGAGGCTCTGTGCTTGACTGCTTGGCAAGCCGGGCTTGAAGCCTCTTGACCGTTTGAATCAATCGATCAGGTCGAACGGGCTTGAGGATGTAGTCCACCGCTTCGGTATCAAAAGCAGCAAGAGCGTATTCATCGTAAGCCGTCACGAACACCAGTAACGTAAGCGCACGCTGGGCGGCGCTGCAACCGCCGTACCCGACACCGCCGTTTGCGTCGT
>CAZAIW010000008.1:16964-21421 GCA_964485285.1 uncultured Burkholderiaceae bacterium
GCTTGATTCTTCCCACGCATCGATCAAATGGGCTGCTGCGTCTATCCCGGTCATCACGGGCATTTGGATGTCAAGAAACATCACGTCGGGGCTTTGCGCAAGGGCTTGCTGGACGGCACTAGCGCCATCCCCCACGACACCCAGCACAGTCAGTTCTGGCCAAGCGCGAGCGAGCTCACGTTTTAACGATTCAGCCAGTAGTGGCTCGTCTTCAGCAATGAGGGCTTTGTACATACGAGTGAATGCGGCATGAAGTGTTTAGGTTTTTATTTTCACCGAGCGGTAGCGCAATCGTGACGAGTGTGCCACCCAGCGCGGGGCTTGTGATGCTGACGTTGGCAGCCTGCCCATACAGGGCGGCGAGTCGCTCGCGCAGCTGGGTGAGGCCAAAACCGGAATGACTCAATGCCATGCCATGCGCAGCCGTCGGTGACTCGCCTGCCTCTGTGGTCGCTGCGACCTTGCTGATGCCAACCCCTGTGTCGCAGATGGTCAAGATGAGGTGCTCGGGGGTTTGCTTGGCCTCGATACGCACTTCGCCACCTTGAGCGCTTGGCTCTAAACCATGGAGCACAGCATTTTCTACAACAGCCTGTAGCAGCAAGGCGGGACATGGCGCGGCTTTTAAATCATCGGGCAAGGTCATCTGATAACGGAGTCGATCACCCATACGAATCTGCATCAACGCAAGATAGTCGTCCAGCCTATCAAACTCAAGCGCTAGCGCATGGGTGGTGACGCGGGAAGCTCCAAGCGTGGCGCGCAAGTAATCAATGAGTCGATCGAGCATGGCCTGCGCACGTGTGGGGTCTATGTCAATCAGGGCACGCAAGTTGGACAACGTGTTGAACAGCATGTGCGGCTCTAACTGTGATTGCAGCAGCTGCAACTTGGACTCCGTGGCTTGGCGCTGCGTGACTTCTAGTTTGTTTTGTTGGTAATAAAAAACAATGTAAGCGCTACTAATGGAGACCGCCAAAATGATAAATCCGACCAATTTTTGAGGGTTGATTCGCCACAAATCAAATGTCGAATGTCCTGCATACCAGTCGCCCGTCCTCGTGCCAATTAAAAAGCCAATCACAATGCACAGCAAGATGTAGAGTTTGACTTTGCGTCCGCGTGACCAAGCAAGTCCATGCATAGTGGGAAACATTTTTTGCCGCATCACATCGGTCAAAAACCAAATCGAACAAGCCGTTGCATAAGCGTAGACCATTTGTACGTCTAGGCGCTGCTGGTGCTGCATCGTCCACAGCACGATGGCCACAAGCCCTGTGCTGAGCATCACAAACCCAAAGCGCTTGAGGGTGGGGTGTTGAACAAAAAATGAATGCACGGTGTGATGGTGAAAAAGCCTATCCAAAAATCAAGGTGTGCATCGCACGCCCCGGCAGTAGTGTAAAAGCGCCCGTCACAAGGCAAGCCCAAAAATAAAGCTGTTGCATGGTGCGGCGATGCCCTTCCATGTTACCGCGCAACAAAAATCGAAAAGCGGCGAATAAGCTGAAGTAGGTGAGCAAGATCAATAAGTGAATGGGGGAGTACCCCGCGATGTTCACGATTTTTTCGGTGTGAATAAAAATGGCGGATGTGGCTGCCATCAGCATGAGGGTCACCCATGCATAACCAAAAGCGCGGTGCAGCTTGGGGTGCTGCCGACGGCCCATACGCGCCCATAGCGCAAAAGGCCCTAGCGCCACAGCGCCCAGCGCCGCTGTGGCATGGACGGCAATCAAGGGGGTGAATGCTGCGCTCATGCTGATGACTTCGCGAGTTTGAGTAAACGCCCCGCACGACCTGCAAAGACACCGCTGAGGGCACCGTACAGGAGGCCAATGACAGGTGCAAATGCTTCAGAATCTGCAAAACGGGTATGCATGGCCGTGCTGACACCGACAAAGTATTTGAGAAAGAAAATTCCCATCATGAGAGTGAGCGGTACGACTGAACCTGCAACGTAAAAAGTTTGCGTCTCGGGGTAAAACCTTGTGGCGATGTCTGGCCTGAGCTGTGCGACCAGCCATGCTGATAGCACGTAGCTTGCAGCCCAAGGCAACAGGGTGGTTGGACTCCAGCCAAAACTAGAAATAACACCATAACAAGACCAGATCAAAAAAATGAGAGGGAAGATCAGCACTCGCCGATAGGCGCGTACCATTGGTTTGAGCTGCAAAAGCCCCATCACGAGAAGTGCCAAAAATAAAACGAAGACCCATGTGGGCGTGTTGCTGATGATTTGAGCGGTCATGGCGGACTTCTTGGGTTAACGCAGCAGGTGCTGCTTGAAAAATTCGGTGATGCGATCAAAAGCCTTGGTGCGATCAGTTGGATTGAATGCCAAGTTGGGATAGCCACCACGCATTTGCTGTGCTCCCACAGACTGGGCAACGCTGGCAGGCCAAGGTGCCACAAAGTCGAAATGACCTGCATTTTTGACATCCATGAGCAAGGTGCAGTTTTTGCAATGTGTGAGCACATGACCTGAGTGGAAGGAGGGCGCTAATAACTCGTCGTTTGCCGCGCTGACAATGCCCACAGGCACGCGCAGATGAGACAAACTTTGTACTGTAAATATCGCAGCCACGGGCACAGCTGCCGTGACGGCTTTGATGCGCGTATCTTCTTTGCTGCCAAACCATTCTTTTAAATCTTGCGGTAAGAATTTTTCAGGTGTGCTCGCCCCAAGACTAAATTGGGCGCGGCGTTTAAGCTGTGCGGTCTTGTCGTTGACCAGTCCATTGAAGCAAAAACCAATATCTTCATCCAAGTGTTTGCCACAGTGGGTAATCATGGTCAGCATGTTCCACTGTGCGCCCGCAACAATCAAGGCCGTGCCGCCGCCTGCCGACATGCCGTGAACGCCGATTTGGTTGGCATCAAACAAGGGACTCCATACGGGGTCTTTGCTGAGCACGTCGATGACCTGAGAAATTTCTTGTGGGCGCGTTTTCCAGCTCTCGGGGCCTGCTTTGCTAAAGTCCTTCCAGTTATCTCCGGCATGCAGTGGCTGGGCAACGATAAAGCCAGCTTTCGCCAGCGTGCTGGCCATCAGGTGGTCGCTGTAGGTGCTGCCCGCCGTGCCGTGTGATAGCACGATCAGGCGGTGATTACCATGTTGGGGCTTGGCATCTTTGGCCACTGCTAGTTGAAATGGGCCAAACGCGACGGTTTGCGTTTTTTGCTCTGTGGGGTAGACCACCGTGATCGGTAAACCCTTTGCATGGATTTCGGTGAGTCCAACTTGTGCCAGTACCGTGCACGATAAGGCGTACAGCACGGCTGCGATGGGAAGTACTTTGGCTCGCATGCTCGCTCCGATTAGCCTTGCGTATGGGCTGATAAGGCGGCACGCTCTTTAGCCATCATGCGTTCACGTAGCTCATGGCCTGCGATGGAGGACTTGAGCCATACGACTATCCCGTGAATGGCCAATCCAATGCCCCATCCAATGAGTGGAAAAAAATGCCAGTGCTTGCCCATCAACAGCGCACTTGTCACCAGAAAAAGATTAACAGCCACGTAGAGGGCGGCATGAAAAAACCAGCCCATTTTGGCTTTGACGCGGCAAGCGGCTAGGCGCTCTATCTGCTCGGGTGTCATGTTGGATGTGTTCATAGTCGGACTCTCTTGAAGTTGTGGAGTCTCGACTATGCCCACGTCAAGCATGAACAGCTAGCCGGTTGCGACGAAGTGCAAAAAGTACGCCGCCAATGCGCAGCAACGAGCGGCAGCGCCGTTGCGTGAGCGTTATGAGCGCATCATGTGCGCAGCTTTTTCGGCGATCATGATGGTCGGTGCGTTGGTGTTGCCGCCGATGAGTGTGGGCATGATGGACGCATCCACCACGCGCAAGCCTTGCATGCCGTGGACTTTGAGCTCGTGATCCACCACAGCCAGCGGATCGCTGGCAACACCCATTTTGCAGGTACCCACAGGGTGATAGATGGTGTCGGCGTTTTGACGGATGTATTGCTCAATCTGGGCATCGGTTTGTGCCTTGGCGAGTACGGGTAACTCGCGCCCGCCCAAGTTTTCAAGTGCAGGTTGATGCAAAATTTCACGCGCCTTTTTGAACCCTTGAACGAGAGCTTGGAGATCACTGGGTGCTTGCAAAAATGCAGGATCAATCAAAGGCGCAGCCCTAGGGTCTTGGCTGGCGAGTCGGACTTGGCCTCGGCTGGCGGGACGCAGCACACACACGTGGAGTGAAAAGCCGTGTCCTAGCGTAGTGGCGCGTCCGTGGTCGATGAGTTTTCCGTGGACAAAATGCAATTGCAAATCGGGCTGGGGCAGTGCGGGGTCGCTTTTGATAAAGCCACCGCTTTCGGCAAAGTTGGTCGTCCAAATGCCGGTGCGCTTGTTTCGCCATTCAAAAATCCCCTTAATCGAATCCGCAATCGCGCGAAACGATAAACCCAGCAAGTCTTGGCGGCGGGGTGCATCCATTACCAATG
>CAZAIW010000008.1:21431-27380 GCA_964485285.1 uncultured Burkholderiaceae bacterium
ATGTGGTATCAAGGTGATCCTGCAAATTTCCGCCCACTCCAGCGAGATGGTGCCGAGGCGTGATGCCTAGACTTTGCATATGCGTAGCATCCCCAATGCCCGAGAGCATGAGCAATTGCGGTGACGCGAATGCCCCGCCGCACAGCACCACTTCGCGCGCGGCGTGAACGGTGGTGGACGCACCGCTTGCGTCGGTGTAGGTGATGCCGGTGGCGCGTTTGCCAGTGTCGTCCAGCACAATCTGAGTGGCTTGTGCGTTGCAAATCACCGTGAGGTTAGGGCGTGTCATCGCAGGCTTTAAATACGCCTTGGCAGCACTAAAGCGCTCGCCATTTTTTTGCGTGACTTGGTACATGCCAACGCCGTGTTGATCGGCACCATTAAAGTCGTTGTTGTAGGGATGTCCAGCTTGTTTCGCGGCTTCTATAAACACAGCGCCATAAGGGCTGGGGCTGGTGTGCTCCATCACGTGGAGCGGCCCTCTATGGCCGTGCAGCTCAGGATGAGCGAAGCCCTGTGCGGCTCTCGCATTGCCCTCTGATTGTTTGAAGTAGGGGAGCACATCTTGAAACGACCAGCCTTTATTGCCAAGACTTGCCCAGTGGTCATAGTCACTGGCTGTGCCGCGCACATAAATCATGGCGTTGATGGAGCTAGAGCCCCCAAGCGCCTTGCCACGGGGTTGGTAGCCTTGCCGGCCATTTAATCCTGCTTGCGGCGTGGTCTTGAATGCCCAATTAAATTTGCCATTTTTTGCTAACAAGGCTAAACCACCGGGGCAGTGAATCAAGGCGCTGTCGTCACGCGGTCCGGCTTCTAGCAGGCACACTGAAACGTTGGCATCTTCGCTGAGCCTTGCCGCTAGTGCGCTGCCGGCGGAGCCTGCGCCCACAATGACATAATCAAAGGTTGCTTGCATGATTGACTTCCTCTTTTTCATTTTGATATTTCAAACACTATGACGCAGGGCGCTTGGATTCCACTTTGCCGCGACGCTGATCTTGTTGACAGCGGCGATGCCGTGCCATTCGATGTTCATTATGCAGGGCAAACTTGTCGTGCGTTTGCGGTTCGCTTTGAGGGGAAACCCTATGCCTATCTCAATCGCTGTACGCACATAGCGATGGAATTGGATTGGCAGCCCAATCGTTTTTTTGATGCGTCCGGGCAGTGGTTGGTATGTGCCTCGCACGGTGCCGAGTACGAGCCAGCAACGGGTGCTTGTGCGGGCGGGCCTTGCAAAGGTGGGCTGGTCAAGATTGAACTGTTAGAAGAACGCGGCGTGGTGCATTGGCAAACCAACTACAACTTGAAACCTTTAGATTTTTAATTCCATTTATTCCTATGACTGATAGCAACCATACCATCACCGAACCCATGTTTGACCTTGGGGGGATGAGCGCAACCGGAGCCACTAAACCGCATGCGGCTAGCCAGCCAGCAGGGTCAAGCGCCGAGTCATCGGCGCAGGCCTTACTCGAAAAATTGGTACTGGCCAATATGGAAGAGAAAAAAGCGGCGCGTCGTTCACGCAACATCGGACGCGCCTTGTGGCTTGCGATTGCGCTCCTCTTCGCTTGGTCGATGTTTGGCACGAGTTGCACCGGTAAAAACAGTACATCCACCACAGCACACACGGCGGTGGTAGAAATTAAAGGCGAGATCGCCGATGGCGCTGACGCGAGCGCCGACAACATCGTCGGGGCGCTGCGAACCGCGTTTGCCGAACCCCACGCGCAAGCGGTGGTGCTCTTGATTAACTCACCCGGCGGTAGCCCTGTGCAGGCCGGCATTATTAACGACGAGATCACACGCCTGAAGCAAAAATACAAAAAACCTGTGTATGCGGTTGTTGAGGAGTCATGCGCTTCAGCGGCTTACTACATTGCGGTAGCTGCCGACAAAATTTACGTCGATAAAGCCAGCATCGTCGGCTCGATTGGTGTGCTCATGGACGGCTTTGGATTCACCGGGCTGATGGATAAACTGGGCGTTGAGCGTCGCTTGATGACCGCTGGCGAGAACAAAGGATTCTTAGACCCCTTTAGCCCACAAAGCACGCAGCATAAGGCGTACGCGCAAGCGATGCTGAATGAAATTCATCAGCAGTTCATTCAAGTCGTTAAAAAAGGACGGGGTGAGCGACTCAAAGAAACGCCAGAGACCTTTAGCGGGTTGTTTTGGAGCGGTCAGCAAGCGGTGGCGATGGGCTTGGCCGACGAGCTGCGTAGCCTAGACGGCGTTGCTCGCGATGTGGTCAAGGCCGAAGAAACGGTTGACTACACCCACCATGAAAACGTGGCAGAAAAATTAGTCAAACGTTTTGGCGCAGCGGTGGGCGAGGGCGCGGTCAAAGCGACGCGGTCAAACCTAACGATCAAATAGCGCCGCCAGCTGCAACAGGGCTTCATCCCCTTGTGGCTTACCGATCAATTGCAAGCCCATCGGCAGACCGTTTGTGCCAAATCCCGCCGGCACACTGACGGCTGGCAGTCCGGCAAAGGTGGCGTAGATGCTGGACTCCATCCAGCGGTGGTAGGTGTCCATGGCGACGGTACCCTTCGCCGCCACGATCTCTGTGGGATAGCGCAGCGTCACATCAAACGGCCAGACCTGCGCGCTGGGTAGCGCGATGGCATCGTAGGTGTCAAACAGTTTGAGCAGGGCTGCGTAAAAGTGACTGCGCACCGTGCTAGCCGCCATGAAAGCATGGGCGGTTAGGCCGTTGGCCGCGTCGATTTCATACAGCGCTTCGGGCTTCATGTGCTCTTTGGCATGCTTCAGTTGCAGCAGTGGAGCTAGGCGCGATGCGATGAGCAATTTGCGCCAAACTAACCAAGATTCCCACACCCTGCTTGGCTCAAAGCCAAGTGCGGATTGACTTTCAAGCCGGTCAATCTTGCAGCCCTTGTCGGATAAGGCTTGCAGGGCATGGGTGCAAACCAATTCGATGCCTGGCTCCATGGGAAGGTGCCCTGCAAGGTCGCCCAGCCAGAGAATGCGTGTGCTTTGGATGGCCTTATCACTCAGGGGTGTGAGCGCACGTGCAAGGTCAAACGGCCGATCCATCGACAGCGGTGAGCGTGCATCAAAACCGGCTTGCACGGCCAGTAGTCTGGACAAGTCTTGGGCGGTACGAGCCATGGGACCCTCGGTTGCCAGCTGCGCCGTCCACACATCGCTGGCGGGCCACATCGGGACGCGGCCTTGGCTGGGGCGTAGCCCGTAGATGTTGTTCCATCCGGCGGGGTTGCGCAGACTGCCCATAAAGTCCGAGCCATCGGCAACGGGGAGCAGATAAGTGGCCAAAGCAACCGCTGCGCCGCCGCTGGAGCCGCCAGCGCTCTTGGTTGTGTCAAAAGCATTTGAGGTGGCACCAAAGACGGGGTTGAAGGTGTGCGAACCCAGCCCGAACTCAGGCACATTGGTTTTCCCCATCACGATGGCACCGGCAGCCTTCATGCGCTGCACCACCAGCGCATCCACTTGTGGGGTGTTGTTTTGCATGAGCGGACTGCCCATGATGGTGGGAATATCTTGGGTGGACGCGAGGTCTTTGATGGCTTGCGGCATGCCGTGCAGCCACCCTTTGCTGTTGCCCTTGGCCAGTAAGGCATCGTGTGCTTTGGCCTCGTCCAGTAGCAAAGATTCTTCTTTCAAGCTAATGATGGCGTTGTAGCGAGGGTTGACCGCTGCGATGCGGTGCAGGTAGGCCTGCATCACCTCGGCGCAGCTGTAGGCCTTGCTGTGTATGGCTTTGGAGAGTGCCGTGGCATCGAGCTGGGTGATCTCGCAGGGAGGAAGCTGTGTGCCGGGCATTGGCGCTGATAGGGGGGACGGCGCTTGTGGTGGTGTGTTTGAGATTGACATATAGTTAGCAGCTGCAGTTCAACATACAACGATTCTAGGAGCGACTCATGAAACGACGATACCTTATTCAAGCCGCAGCCGGTATGGCCGCAATGCCCGCAGGCGCTTTGTTTGCACAAAACAAATATCCCAGTAAAACGATCACGTGGATTGTGGGCTATAGCGCAGGCGGTAACGCCGATTTGCGCTCCCGCGCGATGGCACGAGCCATGGGCGAGGTGATGAAGACCTCGATCATCGTGGAGAACAAACCCGGCGCGGGTGCCAACATCGGGACCAACGCCATTATTAAAGCCGCGCCCGACGGCTATACGCTGGGTATGGGAAGTTTTGCGCCACTGGCGGTCAACCTCTCGCTGTTCAAAAGCATGCCCTTTAATCCGGCGGATGCCACGCCGATCATGCTGATCGAAAAAGGGCCACTGATCTTGATGGTCAACGCCGACTCGCCTTACAAAACCGTCAAAGAGCTGGTGGCTGCGGCTAAAGCCAAGCCGGGGCAATTGGCTTACTCTACGGGCGGCATTGGCGGCTCGCATCATTTAAGCGCGGCGCTGTTTTGCAGCGCTGCCGGACTGGACATGATTCCGGTTCACTTTAAAAGCGGCTCGGAAGGCGCAACCGCGCTCTTGGGTAATCAGGTGGCCATGATGTTTGTGCAAATGTACGAGGCCATGCCCATGATAGAGGCGGGTAAATTGCGCGGACTGGCGATCACAAGCGCCAAGCGTTCGCCCTTGCAAAACAAACTCCCAACGATGGTGGAGTCGGGTTATCCAGAAGTGGAAGTGCTCAATTGGCAAGGGCTGATTGGCCCTAAGGGCTTATCGGCAGAGCTGGTGAAACAACTCAACACGGCAGCGAATCAAGCGCTGCTCATGCCCGAGGTGAAAGACAAGTTACTCGCGCAAGGTAATGTGCTGGGCGGCGGTACGCCCGAGCAGTTTGCGGCCTTGATTAAGTCGGAGGCGGCTAAATGGGCTAAGGTGGTGAAAGACGCGAAGATTGAGCCGATGTAGAGCATAAAAAAACCGCTCCTCAAAGAGAGAGCGGTTTTTTGTTGCGACACAAAGATCGTGAGATTTACTTCAGCTTGATCTCTTTGTATTCCACATGCTTGCGAGCTTTGGGATCAAACTTGGTGATCAACATTTTCTCGGGCATGGTTTTTTTGTTTTTGGTGGTGGTGTAGAAATGACCCGTCCCAGCGGTGGATTCGAGTTTGATTTTTTCGCGTGCGCCTTTTGCCATGATCTTGCTCCTTAGATTTGTCCACGAGCGCGCATATCTGCGAGCACAGAGTCGATGCCATTTTTGTCAATCAAACGCAGGGCGGCGCTGCTGATACGCAGACGAATCCAGCGGTTCTCGCTCTCAACCCAAAAACGGCGATATTGCAAATTGGGGAGAAAACGGCGTTTGGTTTTGTTGTTGGCGTGGGAGACATTGTTCCCAACCATCGGGGCTTTGCCCGTTACTTCGCATACACGTGCCATGTTTGCACTTCCTTGCTTAAAAAATAAAACAGTCCGTTGGACTGCACCTCGCTCAATCCGTGCCAACTGTTGTTGGCATCAAACTAGCGGTCTAAAAATTCACTGGGCGAAGCTTGCGCCGCGTCCAGCAAACCCAGCATTATAGCTGAGGCTTATTGCTCCAAAAACCGCTGCGCATCTAGCGCCGCCATGCAGCCCGTTCCCGCGCTGGTAATGGCTTGGCGGTACACGTGATCTTGCACATCACCCGCAGCAAAAATGCCGGGCACGCTGGTCTGCGTGGCAAAGCCTGTAGAGCCCGATTGCGTGACGATGTAACCACCGGTCATGTCTAATTGCCCTTGAAAAATATCTGTATTGGGCGCGTGACCAATGGCAATGAAGCAGCCCTTGAGTGTGATGTCCTGCGTTGACCCGTCCTGGGTTGACTTGAGTCGGATGCCCGTAACGCCCGACGAGTCGCCTAAAACTTCTTCCAGTGTCTGGAATGTTTTGAGTTCAATCTTGCCTGCGGCCACTTTGTCCATCAGTTTGTCAATCAAGATGGCCTCGGCCTTGAACTTATCGCGGCGGTGGACAAGGT
>CAZAIW010000009.1:0-26351 GCA_964485285.1 uncultured Burkholderiaceae bacterium
CGCCATGACCCTCGTTGCGCTTGTATCCTTGCAAGCTTGTCAGACCGTACAGACCACACAACCCGGTGCCGTGGGTATCACGCGCAAACAGCAAATGAGTGTGACTCGTGAGCGCGCCGAACAAGAATCAGCTGCTGCGTATTTGCAGTTGCGACAAGAGGCGGCGCAAAAGAAAACGTTGAACACCGATCCAGCCTTGCTAGCACGTGTACAAACGATAGCGAATCGACTCATCCCACAAGTTGCGGTTTATCGCCCTGATGCGGTGAATTGGAAATGGGAAGTTAACGTCATTCAAAGCGAAGAGGTCAATGCATTTTGCATGGCGGGTGGAAAAATGGCGGTCTATACCGGACTTATCCAAAAATTGAAAATAACGGATGATGAATTGGCCGCCGTCATGGGTCACGAAATTGCTCATGCACTGCGTGAGCATGTGCGCGAACAAATGTCGCAGCGGGACGGTCTTGGACTGGCGAGTGTCGGATTGGTGATTGGTGGGGCTCTTCTTGGTGTGAATGTTGATCCCAACTTGGCGCAAACCGGTTTGCAGGTGCTGGTTGGTTTACCACACAGCAGGCAAGCAGAAGTCGAGGCCGACGACATGGGCTTAGAGCTTGCCGCCAGAGCCGGCTATAACCCCAAAGCCGCGATCACGCTGTGGCAAAAAATGGGTGCGCTGGGTGGCTCTCGCCCTCCCTCCTTCTTAAGCACTCATCCTTCACCCGAGTCGCGCTCGGCAGACCTAGCGCGGATGAGTGAAGTGGTTGAACCGTTTTATCAAGCTGCGCTGAAGACTCAGCCCAAACGCTGAGCGGCGTAGCCAACGATGGCGGCAATAAGTGCAAAGATCACCAGCGCCGTGATGCGCTGAGCCGCGCCATCCTGTGATTCAGGCAAAGCCTGTTCGCGCGAGACCTCCTTGTCGCCAAGCAGCATGGGGCGTACCAAGTTTTGTTTCTTCTTGTGCAAATAAAACAGGATGGCTGTAACGTGCAAAGCAATGAGTGCGATGATGATGACTTTGCCAAAATGCCTGTGGTAGTTAGTGGCAAGGCTAGCAGTTGCGCTACTGATAAATTGAACCAAGGGCCCTTGGGTTGCAATCTCGTCATCGCTCATCATGCCCGTGACCACCTGTGCGCCCAGTAAAAACAAAAGCCCCCAGACCGAGAGCGATCCCAGTGGGTTGTGACCCATTTCGTATTCGGGTTTGGACTGTCCACGCAGGAAAGCAAGAATGGTTTTGGGTGAGTAGAGGAATTGTTGAAAGCGTGACCAGTGTCCGCCAATGAATCCCCATACGATGCGAAAGAGCAGCAGCGCAATGATGCAATAGCCTAAGCGGAAATGCCACACCAAAGCGGCATCTCCGACTTCACCAGAAATAAGTGCGCTGACAACGCTAAACGCAAGCAGCCAATGAAAAATGCGGGTTGGTAAATCCCAAACACGAAGGCGGCGAGTGGGCGAGTGCGGAGTAGATGTCGTCATTGTGTTTTAGTCGTGCAGGTTATCGTTTCTAGCAATTTCAAGTTGATGATCAACAATTGCTTTGTATTTCACAAGATTCGATGCATGCCACCGCTTAATCAGCCACATCACGCCAGCGACCAAAATGCCAAATCCTGTGATCGCCCCAAAGGCCGATAAACCATGGCTTGTCGAGTAGGTGTAACCAATACCGAGCGAGAGTATGCACAGTTGTTCGTTAAAGTTTTGCACGGCAATTGAGCGCCCAGCGCCCATTAAATTGTGACCACGATGTTGTAACAAAGCATTCATGGGGACGACTAAAAAACCACCGAATGCGCCCAATAAAACTAAAAATGGCGCAGCAATCCAGACGTTATTGATGAAGTTGAGCAGCAAAATCAACAGCCCCATACCAATACCAAGAGGCATGACTTTGGTCGCCTTATCAAGGCGACAGTACAACGATGCAATCACCGCACCAGCTGCCGTCCCGATGGCCACAACGCCGACTAAATTGGAGGCTTGGGTCGTCGTATAGCCCAGTGCAGCAGCACTCCAAGCCAGTACGATGTAGCGTAAATTGCCGCTGACACCCCAAAACAAAGTGGTGGTTGATAAAGAGATTTGTCCTAATTTATCTTCCCACAAACGTCTGTTGCAGAGCAAAAAATCAGGTAGCAAGGTGAACAGATTCTTAGGCAAGGGGCGCGCTGTGACACCGGTATCAGGGATGCGGAGGTTGAACCAAGCGGCAACGGCATAAATGCAGACCAAGATGAGAATCGCGGCTTCGGCGGGAGTATCCACAAAGGTGTCGACCAAGGGCACATCGCAAGCCAGCAGGAGGCTCGACACATGGTGCCCCACAAGTTGCCCACCCAGCAGCACACCCAAAATAATCGAACCAATGGTGAGTCCCTCGATCCAACCGTTGGCCTTAACGAGTTGGGAGGCCGGCAGTAGCTCGGTCAAGATGCCGTATTTAGCCGGTGAGTAAATGGCCGCACCTAAACCAACAATGGCATATGAGAACAAAGGCGCAGCGCCAAACAACATCATCAGGCAGCCAGCAACCTTGATGGTGTTGCTGTAGAGCATCACGCGCCCTTTAGGATAGGCATCCGCAAATGCGCCCACAAAAGGGGCGAGCACCACATAGAAAAGAGCAAACATGGGCACCAACGCGGCTTGGTGCCAAGGTAGCGTGGCTTTGTCAGTACGTAAAAGTTCGATAGCAACAATGAAGATCGCGTTATCAGCCAGCGAGCTGAAAAACTGCGCAGCCATGATCGTGTAAAAACCACGCTTCATATGTGCTCTTTATGAGAAGAAACGTGCAGCAATGCGACGAGCAACCGCAACACCAAGGCCAGCTCCAAGGCCTGCCAGCAAAATAGCGACAGTGCTACCAAAGCCGTATCCGGGCGCAAACAAGTCCAGTCCGAGCAAACGCCCTAACGCAAACGCAACCAAAGAACCAGCAACAAAGCCGATGGCATCTGTGAGTCCCTCTTGCAATTTTGATTTTGTATTCATGTTGCGCGAAGTGTACTGCCTTATATGTCGGTTTAAACCCCATGTTTGTACCGATTCGCCTACACTTGCCAGATGCCCAATTCGCGCCCGATTCAAGCCACGATTCATACCCAAGCACTGCGTCACAACATGGCTCGCGTCAAGGCTGCCTGCGCGGCAAGTCCAGATGGCAGCGATGCCAAAGTTTGGGCTGTTGTGAAAGCCAATGCTTATGGGCATGGCATCACCCATGTCTTTGAAGGCTTGCGTGCGGCGGACGGATTTGCTTGTCTTGATCTGCTGGAGGCCGAGCAGTTGCGCCGACTGGGCTGGCGCGGTTCGATCCTACTTTTAGAGGGTATCTTCAATCCACGTGATTTAGAGTTTTGCTCTCGGTTGAACCTGTGGCACGTGATTCACTGCGAGCAGCAGATTGACTGGTTGGCAGCGCATAAAACAAACGAGCCGCAGCGCGTCTTTCTCAAACTCAATTCGGGCATGAACCGACTTGGTTTTGCGCCCATACCATACCGCGCGGCCTATGCGCGACTTGCGGTGCTACCGCAAGTCGCCGAGGTTTCCCATCTGACGCATTTGAGCGATGCGGATGGCAACTCGCCAAGCGCTAAACAAAAAACCGCGCATCAGTGGCAGGTCTTTCAAAGCGCGACGCAAGACTTGGACGGTGAGACCTCGCTCGCCAATAGTGCTGCGACGCTACGCACCGACCAATCCCACGGCGATTGGGTGCGCGCCGGTGTGGCGCTGTACGGATCAGCACCGACTTATCCCGAGCAAACAGCGGATGATCTCAAGCTGCTTCCGGCCATGACGCTGACCAGTCGTCTTTTGAATGTGCAAGAGCTTGGTGCTGGCGATGCGGTGGGCTATGGCAGCAGCTTTACGGCGCAGCGCCCCATGCGTATAGGTACCGTCGCATGCGGCTATGCCGATGGCTACCCCCGTCACGCGGGCGCTGCAGAGCATGGTGCTCCGGTATTGGTGGATGGTCAGCGCACCCGCACCCTTGGGCGTATCAGCATGGATATGCTTGCCGTTGACCTCACCCATTTGCCCAGAGCAGGACGAGAAAGCTTGGTCACACTGTGGGGCTATGCCGATCCGCTCAATCCACAAAGTCCCGTACTTGGGATTGACGAAGTAGCCGCCGCCGCCGGTACGATTAGTTACGAGTTGATGAGCGCGGTAGCGCCCCGCGTCCCCTTTGTGGTGATCTAGTTTTGGAGATGCCTATGCTTTGGATCAAATCCCTGCACATCGTGTTAGTTGCCTCTTGGTTTGCTGTGCTGTTTTACTTGCCGCGTATCTTTGTCAACCTTGCCCAAGTTGATGCGGTTGCCAGCGCCGAATACCAGCGATTGATCGGCATGGCCAGACGCTTGTCGCGGTTTGGTTTTATTTTGGTCATACCTGCACTCCTATTGGGTGCTTGGTTGTGGCTAGGGTTTGGGGTGGGTGCGGGTCAGACGTGGTTCTACGCCAAACTGGTCGTGGTTGCACTGGCGCTGGGGTACCAGCACGCATGCAGTTCCATCTTGCGCCAATTTGCACGAGGTGAACGCGCCCACAGCCATGTTTGGTTACGCTGGTTTAACGAGGTGCCGGTGCTCTTGATGCTGCTGGCGGTGGTGCTGGTCGTTGTCAAACCACAGTTTTAGACCATTTTTAAAACATGGCACACCCGCAAGCCTTGCACCATAAAGCTTCTGGGCTTGCCTTGCCGCTAGCCCTTGTATATTGTGGCCTAGTGGCCTATGCCAGTTTGTATCCGTTCGTCCGGTGGCAGTCTCAAGGCGTGATGCCGTGGGCCTTTGTGACCGTGCCGCTGCCCACCTATTGGAGCGGTTTTGATGTTGCCATTAACGTGCTGGGCTACATCCCACTGGGGTTTTTAGTGGCGGTTGCGTGGCAAGGTCGCCGCAGTTCGGATCGGCATCCCAGCGTGTGGTTTGCTGCGCTATTTGCCTGCGCGCTCTCGTTTGTCATGGAAGCGCTGCAAACCTACCTTGCCCCGCGCGTATCGTCCAACGTTGATTGGGCGCTCAATACCTTGGGCGGCTGTTTAGGCGGCATGCTAGCTTGGATGGCCGAACTGCTGGGCTTGTTGCGCCTTTGGTCACACTTTCGGGAGCAGCGTTTTACGGCTGGCTCAGGCTTTGCGCTGGGACTTTTGCTGCTATGGCCTATTGCGCTCTTGTACCCGACACCCGTCCCGCTTGGACTTGGCTTTGGCATGGGTCAATGGTTAGAGCTACAGACCCAAGTGTTGGGCAGCAAAGCACAGTTTGCGGTTGTGACCTTGGGGTTACTCGTGCCCGTGCTGATGAGCTACGCCATCACACCCAAACTGCTGCACCGCGCTGTGGCGCTGGCTTTGCTCCTTGCCGCAGCGCTGGGCGTGACGACGCTATCCAATGGTCTGAGCTTTGGCCCCGAGCACGCAACAATTTGGTTGCAAATGCCCGCGCACGGTGGACTGTGGCTGGGCGCTGTGATTGCCGCTTCGCTCTTGCTGGCAACGCGCCGACTGTGCTGGGTGCTTGCATTTTTGCTGCTCGTACCCCAGCTTTTTTTAATTGGCATCATGGCTCCCGATCCCTACTTTGGCGAGACACTCAGCATCTGGGAGCGCGGTCAACTCATACGCTTTTACGGAGCCACTCAGTGGCTGGGACGCTTATGGCCGTATGCCGTGCTGGCGCTGATCGTCTCCAACATCACATGGCCTCGCCAAATGCCCAAAGCGCGATTTAACAAAAATTAAAATTCTTTGCATGACACCTTCAGCACCATCAGCCACACCAACCACCTACTACCAACACCACATCTTTTTTTGCGTCAACGAGCGCGATAAAAGCAAAGGCGAAGATGCCTGTGCGCATCACAACGCGAACGATGCCGTCGCCCATTGCAAGCAAGCGGTGAAAGATGCCGGCTTAGCCGGTGCGGGCAAAGTGCGCGTCAATAAAGCGGGCTGCTTGGATCGCTGCGCGGGCGGCCCCATCGCGGTCGTTTATCCCGAAGGCGTGTGGTACAGCTACGTGGATACGCACGACATTGACGAGATCGTGCAAAGCCATTTGAAGCAAGGAAAAGTGGTCGAGCGACTGCTCACGCCACCCGGTGTGGGACGCTAGGCGCAGCCATGAACGCATTCAAAATTTATGTGCAGCCTGCCAGTTTGCGGATGCTGGCGCTGGGCTTCTCAGCCGGCTTGCCCTTGCTGCTGATTTTGGGGACGCTGAGTTTTTGGCTGCGCGAGGCGGGTATTGACCGCGCCACCATTGGATACCTGTCGTGGGTTGGTCTCGCCTACGGTTTTAAGTGGGTTTGGGCTCCCTTGGTTGATCGCATCTATTTGCCTGTGCTGGGGCGTTTAGGTCGCCGCCGCGCGTGGCTCTTATTGGCGCAGTGCGGGGTCATTCTGGGGCTGGTGGGTATGGCTTTATCCAATCCCCAAGATTCGTTGCAAGTCATCGTAGGGTGTGCGCTGCTGGTGGCATTTTCGTCGGCAACGCAAGACATCGCGCTGGATGCTTTTCGGATCGAATCGGCCGACACGAGCCTTCAAGCCGCGTTAGCGGCGAGCTATCAAACAGGCTATCGCCTCGCCATGATTTGGGCGGGTGCGGGCGTGCTGTGGATCGCCGCCAGAGCCGAAGTCGCCGGTGGTGTGCCCGGCGGCCAAGCCTCGTGGGGCGTGGCTTATGGCGTGATGGCACTGTCCATGCTGGTGGGCGTGATCACGGTTTTATTTTCTCAAGAACCCGCCGCCTTGCCTGCTCTACCAAGGGCTAATGATTGGCGTGAATGGTTGCAAACCGCGCTTGTTGACCCATTCGCCGCATTTTTTAAACGCTACAAATCGCAAGCTGTGTTGATCCTTGCGTTGATCGCCACCTACCGTATCAGCGATGTGGTGATAGGCATCATGGCCAATCCGTTTTATGTCGATATGGGCTACACCAAAGACGAAGTGGCAGCAGTTACCAAAATCTACGGCGTGGTGATGACGCTGGTGGGCGCTTTCATTGGTGGACTACTGGCACCCAAGGTGGGCGTGATGCGCTTGATGATGGCGGGTGCGGTGCTCTCGGCACTGACCAACTTGCTCTTTGTGTGGCTGGGGACGCAAGGGCACGATGTTCATGCACTCATCGCCGTTGTCTCTGCCGACAATCTTGCCAGCGGTATGGCAAGCGCGGCCTTCATTGCGTATCTGTCCAGCCTGACCAACATCGAGTACACGGCCACGCAGTACGCGCTGTTTAGCTCGCTCATGCTCTTGTTGCCTAAGTTTCTAGCGGGCTTCTCGGGTAAGTTTGTGGACAGCCACGGCTACGCTACATTTTTTACCGCAACGGCTCTGCTGGGTGTGCCTGTTCTGCTGCTGCTGTGGTGGGCGGGGCGAAAGATAGAGAGCCAATGACAAGCATTCACTTCCCAGCAGGCAGCCGCTCCACCCTCAAACCTTTGGCCGTGCGCGGCGCAAAGCCCTTCCACGCGGCAGGGTCAAAGTAAGCCTCCAGACCTTCATCGTTTTTGAGATATTTGCCAAGCCAAGCGGTGATGTAGTGCTGGGCGATATTGTTCATGCGCACGTTGTCCCACACCGCGTCGATATAGTGGTTCGCCATCGTCGCACCAGTTTGAGGGTCTACGGCCTGCGCCTCCAGTGGTGGTGGCATGGGTGCTGCGGCATTGTGATTGGCGTTTTCAAAAGTGAGTAAAGTCCGGTCAACTTGAGTGGCACCTTGCCAAGTGGCGCGAATGCCGTCGTAGCCGGACACATCATCCGCCGACCCAGCTAACAGCAGCATCGGAACTTTGATGCCGCCCAGTGCTTGCGCATCAAAGACACCTCGGCTTGTACCCCAAGGAGCAATGGCGACGACGGTTTTCAGGCGTGGATCGAACAAGGCGCTGTGCGTAGCGCTGCCCGCCCTGTGCACGCTCAATAGACCGTGCGGTACGACGACAGGTGCCTCTACGCTATCAACTGCCTTTTGACTGACACCAGCACCTGCCGTGATCAGTGCGCCATAGCCGCCCATGGAGTAGCCGATAACGGCACTACGGCTGGCATCCACCAATCCTGATAAGAATGAAGACTTGTCGCTTGCCAACTTGGCGATGGCGTTCAAAACAAACACTTGATCAAGCGGACGATTGACCAAAGTGGAGGAAAAACTGCGTGGACTTAATCGATCGTAAGTGGAGTCGGTGTGATCAATCGAGGCCACCACATAACCCTTGGAGGCAAGGTTCTCCGCAATCGGCGAGAGCAAAAAACGATTACCAGGAAAGCCGTGCGAAATAATGACGAGTGGAAAAGCCGCTCCTGTGGCTGGTGCTGCGTCGCGCACGGCACGCCCTTGCAGCGCGACTTCGGTTTTGCCATCGCGCACCAAGGCGCGCAAAGTCGTATGGGGGGCGGGGGTGCCGACTGCGCTTGGCTGGGCGGGATACCAAACTTCAAGCGTGAGCGAACGGCTAGCCCGCGGCAGGTTGTCAGGCTTGGGCGCTTGAGGGTCTATTTGCAAAAGGTCAATTTGGTTGGCATTGACCACTTGGATGGTGCGCACTCCCAGAGGGGTTGCACCGTAGGCGGCAAGCGCGGGCGCATCGGCTCGGATGGTGTCAATACGGTTGATGGTTGTAGGGTTTTGTGCCAAAGCAGTGGATAGAGTGATGAAGCCGAAAGCCAAAAGAGTAAAGCCAGTTAAGGGTGATTTCATGGTGCCTCCTAGGTGAAGAATCCATCATGACACAAAAGCGCGTAGTTCCTCACCATAGCCCTGAAGCCTTGCCAGTATTGCCTTCCCAGTCATGTCGGTCTTAGAGGCCTCATCCAACTTGGCCTGCAGCTTATCAATCTCTTCAAAATAGCTCTTCAAAGTGCGTGCATGACCCGCACCATCCACGAGGCGACTGCGGCAGTGCTCGTGCCACGCAGCTTGTTCCTCGGCATCCAAACCATGCGCAAAATTGCGTGCCCGGAAACGCCAAAACACCTCATCCAAACGCGGATCATCAAACGCAGGCGTGCGGCTGCCAAGCTTCTCGGGTGCGGTGGCGGCTTGCTTGTGCAGCTGCGCCAGCGTGCGCCTATCTGCGTCGTTGATAAAACCATCGTAGAGCGCCTCATCAACATCGGGCGGCGCATCGTGATCGCTGGCGGGGTGCTTAAAAACCTCTTCCCAAACAGCGCTCATGTCGGGTAAATCCCTTGCTAGCGCTGCCTTGGCGAGGCATTGCGCAACATCAATGCCCCACTTTTGCTGTAGCGCTGGCGTGAGCGTTTTTAAGTTGCCCAGCACAAAGGGCGACTTGTTCAGATGCACATTTTTAATCGGCAGACGTTTGATTTGTTTGCCATCGTGCTTTGGTAAATCCTCTTGCTTGGTAAACAGACGCAGCCGTATGTCCTCAGCCGTCAAACTTGTCAAGATGCTGGGCGAGTCAGAGGGTGAATCAGCGGACAAGTCAGTTTTGGCACTCAAGTCCCAAGCAATGATTTCGTTCTTGTTGGTCGGATGCGTGGCCAACGGCCACATCACCGCCAGGCAGCCGCGCTCGGGTGGGAACATACCGCTGACGTGAATAAAAGGACGTGCCATCGCTTGCGCACTGGGCAGCCCCATTTCCTGCATCACGCGGTCTTTTTTGTGCAGCGCCAAATAAAAATCAAACAACTTGGGTTGCCGCGTTTTAATCAACCGCGCAAGCGCGATGGTGGCTCGCACATCGCTTACCGCATCGTGCGCGGCCTCGTGGGTAATGCCATTGGCGCTGCTGAGCATCTCCAGCTTGAAGCGCGGCTTGCCATCCGCATCCACCGGCCACTCGATGCCATCGGGACGTAGCGCATAAGCGGCACGTACCAAATCTTGAATGTCCCAGCGCCCGCATTGGTTGCGCCACTCGCGTGCATACGGGTCAATCAGATTGCGCCAAAACAAGTGGCGCGTCACCTCATCGTCAAAGCGAATCGTGTTGTAACCCACGCCAATCGTGCCTGAAGCGCCTAACGCCTCATCAATCTGCCGCGCAAATTCGGGCTCGGGGATGCCGCGCTCTTGGCAGCGCTGGGGCGTAATGCCAGTGAGCAAACACGCTTCGGGGCTGGGCAGATAGTCTGCGTGCGGCTGGCAGTAAAGCTCAATAGGCTCGCCAATTTCATTCAAGTCCGCGTCCGTGCGAATGGCGGCAAACTGCGCAGGGCGATCACGCCGCGTGTGCAGCCCAAAGGTTTCGTAGTCGTGCCAGAGGAAGGTGTGGGTGCTGGAGTGTGGCATCAATAAACCGCCTGATGGTTGCCCACGTGGAGCGGAGTAATCGTGCCCTCAAGGATTTGAAACTCTAGGGTGATTCGGTACGATAAATTGATGGATACGGAGTGAACGCCAGCGTGTTTGCCGCTGAGGGCATGAAGACGTAGCGAGGGGTGATGCGGATTCGTCCTCAGTAACTCAAGTGTTTTCAGATAGCGAACGACCAGATCAGGATGCTTTTTTAAAAACTTCTTCGCGCACTTCGCATACGCTTCGGTGATGATGATCGCGTACACGCAATGCCCTTTAGCTTTTAGCTCGCTACGGCAATTTCCGCCATGATTTCATCAACATGCTCCTTGGGCGTTTGTATTTTGTAACGTCCCGCAGTCATATCCGCTTTGCTTGCAGCGATGGCGGCATCCAGTTCGCACTCACGCAGATAGTGGTACTGCGCCATGTCCATCACCACAAATCGGTCTTTGGAGCGGACAGAAATAATCGCCTCGCTGTGATCGGCAAGAGCGGCTTCAATGGCGGACACACCGCGTGTTTTGAGGTCGTTGGCGCTAAGGTGTGACATAGAGTGCTTTAAATCGTACGATTGATGGGATTGTAAATCGCTTTGTCCAACTCGACCATTTGCAATCTAAACTGCTCTGGATACGGCTTTCTCTTCTCTCGCATATCGGACTCCTTCTGTCTTATCGACAAAGTGCCCGTCAAATTGGGGGAATTTCACCGCAATGGGTCTGGTTGAGCGAGGGGTTACGCGGCACTCTTCCGGCGTGCGGCAGATTGAATTGTCTTTTCTTAAAGGACTGGTTGCCTGCAGCAACGAGTATCACTGGTCCACGATGACTAGAATCCCATGGCTTCCAGCCGCAACTGCGTGGGCAAGGCCGGCGGGAACAACAAACACCTCTCCTTGCTCGACTGCGACTTGCTTGCCCTCGACTTCTAGGTTCATGCAGCCCTCCAAGACAAGCAGTGCTTCATCGTATGGATGCGACTCCGCAGGGTAGGACTCTGAATTCATTCGAAGTACCTTGAAGTTGGCCGACCCAGCCTTGGCCAAGACGCTTGACTTCCAAGAGTGGGGAAGGCCGGCGGCGAAGTCGCGAAGGTTGTGCTTTGGCATTGATGAGGACGAGTCAGGCTGGGGTTCTTCAGAGGGGGCTTTGAGTTGAGCGCTGATTGACGCCAAGGCGGGTGCCCTGTGACGCCTAACGCCCGCAGTAAGCTGCGCCGGAGCGAAGCGGAGGGCACCAACAGGCAGGGCCTGTTGGTGTCAGCTTGACCAAACAGTTAGGCCAAACCGCGACTATATGGGTTTGAAAATTAATGAAGATGCTTCCTTTGACAAAGTTAGCTCCAAATTGTGACAAGCTCGGCAATTTTAGTTGCTATAACTTTCATTGAGTCCTCCGAAGAATCTAGGCCGCTTCTAGAGGCGAGCATTGGACTGACATCTTCGAGCGCAGAATAGGTCGTGCCATGCACGATGGGAACCAAACGGTTACCGCGAAGGAGCGCCGACAGCTCCTTGTCGGCCACGCCTTCCTTCTGAAGACGAGTTAGCAATGCCGGGGTTACAAGGACTAGACCGATTCTTGAGGCTGCTAGGCCTCTATCGATCGATCGCATCATTGGTACGCCGAGACCAAGATCTTTCTCACTGAACCAAACTTTGACACCAACCGCTTCGAGAAGATCATGGAGTTCTTTCGCTGCGCCTTGCCGGTCGTCCCAAGCGTGACAAAGAAAGCAATCTCGAAGATCCGGTTTAATAGCCGCTTGAGCTTCAACTGCTTCACGAACGGGGGTGAGCGAGACGACTTGTGCTGTCGTGTAATAGACGGATGAACCGCCTCGGGACCAACGTGGCCTTGAACTGCCGCTTCCAACTGACCTGTTGCTACTGCTATAGCCGCTGCCTGATGAATAAGGTGAGCTGTAGCCGCTACTGTTGTAGCCATAGCTGCTTCGATAACCCCGGGAGCCACCTCTGCATACTGGGCAATTGGCTGCTGCGCTTGAAGTGCGATGACCATAAACTGGAGCAGTACAACTCGACATAAGTTCAATCCTTGTATTTTGTTGCGCGTTGCGCAGGTTGTTGAGTGTGGCCTAACGACAGAGGTAACCGGCCGCCGGAGCGCGCAGCGCGGAGGGAACCCGTAAGCGCAGCTTACGGGCAGTCCAGTTGACCGACTTGTTATGCATCAATCGCACGCCTATTGCTTTTTCTCCAAGAAGGCGCTTGCAGTCCACAGCGGCGTCGCCTTCGGTACGTCAATTCGCACAATCTGCGCCGAACTGTCGCGAATCATAATGATCTTAACTTGCATTCCCTGATGTACAAGTGAGCATCTACCTGTATTAAGTATCTGCTCAAGCATTGACCTTTCACCAGACACAGCGTGTTGCATGAATGCATCCGCTTCGTCTTTTGTCAGACACATGAATGAACCTGCCTTTGTTATAGCAATATCTTCGGCTTTGAGCGGCACCGATCGTGATTCAAAGTCACCGCAACCTGATATGTAACCGAAGAGCAACGCGGAAATCAGACCTTTGGCAGAGAGTGAAATTAGCTTCATTGATTCATAACGTGTAATATGCGACAACTTTGTCCCATACCTAGACTGATTTTGTCGCATATCACACTCCCTTTGAAAAATAATAATTAAAGACCAATCATCTAAAAATTTAACGCCTCCAATCGCGAAACCAAGAGCGACAAATTTGCATAGCGTCATGTTGCTTTTACTAGTACAGGTTATTGCCTATCGTTAAAGTCATATTTCATTTTCATTGTTTAAGCTTGCGTTGTTCAGCCTTATCCTCTAACGACAAGTGGTTAGCCCGACTCAGCACCTTTTTACCCGCTTTCTTTTCTAAGGCCTTCCTCGCATTCCCTGCAATCACGCCGCCTTCTTTTGCGGAAACTTTGTTTTCATTAAAGCCCTGTGCATCACTGCGCCGTGCAATCTCGGTCGTACTGGCTTCGCCCAGCATCGTGAAGAGCAGCTCTAAATCTGTCATGTGGTCACGCAGGTTGTTACCTGTCTTCACAGTGTCTAAACCTTTGAACTGGCTATGCGTGGCAGGCGCTACGCCAAATGTGGCTTGGCAATTTCTGCCGTCAAGATGGAGTACTCCCGTCGTGTTGGCGCAGTCGGTTGTGCGTTGCTTACCATTTGGCGCTTCAAGTTTCAATCCGTGACAAAACGTCACGGGTTGCCCACTATCCCCCTTCAATCGCTGCTTTAATTTGCGCCAATATACGGTGCCACCAGCTATTGACTATTAGCCTCACCCCATCCCCCGCACCAAGTTAATCGCCTCTTCCACTCGCTCCACGCCGTGAATGGTGAGGCCTTCAAAGTCTTTTTTCGCCGCGCCTTTGGGCATGTTGGCTTTGGGAACGACGGCCACCGAGAAGCCCAGTTTGGCGGCTTCTTTCAGTCGCTCTTGTCCGCGCGGCGCGGGGCGCACTTCGCCCGCAAGTCCGATCTCGCCAAAGGCGATAAAGCCCTTGGGCAGTGGCTTGCCGCGCAGGGATGAGGTGATGGAAAGTAGCACCGCAAGGTCTGCCGCTGGCTCGGAGATGCGCACGCCGCCGACAGCGTTGACGAACACGTCTTGGTCGAAGCACGCAATGCCCGCATGGCGGTGCAGCACGGCTAGCAGCATGGCGAGGCGGTCGCGGTCGAGGCCAACCGACAGTCGCCTAGGGCTGGGGCCGCCGCTGTCGACCAGCGCCTGTATTTCGACAAGCAGTGGGCGCGTGCCCTCTAGGGTCACCATGACGCAGGAGCCGGGCACGGGCTCTGGGTGCTGGCTTAAGAAGATGGCGCTGGGGTTGCTCACGCCTTTGAGGCCGCGTTCGGTCATGGCGAAGACTCCCATTTCGTTAACCGCGCCAAAGCGATTTTTGATGGCTCGCACGAGGCGGAAGTTGGAGTGGGTGTCGCCTTCGAAGTAGAGCACGGTATCGACCATGTGTTCTAGCACGCGCGGGCCTGCTATCGCCCCTTCTTTGGTGACGTGCCCGACCAGCACGATGCCGATGCCCGTGGCTTTGGCCATGCGGGTCAGGTGCGCCGCGCATTCACGCACTTGCGCCACCGAGCCCGGGGCGCTGGTGAGTTGATCCGAGTACATGGTTTGGATGGAGTCAATCACGGCGATGTTGGGTTGCTCGTGGTTGAGTGTGGCGAGGATTTTTTCTAAGCCAATTTCCGCCATCACTTGCACGCGCGAGTGGTGGATGCCCAGTCGTTTGGCACGTAGTGCGACTTGTGCGCCACTTTCTTCGCCGGTGACGTAGAGGGTTTTCAGTCCGGCGCGTTGCAGGCTGTCGAGGGCTTGCAAGAGCAGCGTGGATTTGCCGATGCCGGGATCGCCCCCGATGAGCACTACGCCGCCTTCGACCATGCCGCCACCCAGCACGCGGTCTAGCTCGTCAAGGCCAGTGGGGGTGCGATCAATGTCGGCGGCTTCAATGTCGGTCAGCGCCACCAGCGCGGTGGTGGGAGCCAGCCCTGCGTAGCTGGCGTGGGTTTGGCTCAGTCTGTTTTTGGATTCGCCCACGGGCGCGGCGATGCTCTCGACCATGCTGTTCCAAGCGCCGCAGGCGGGGCATTTGCCCGCCCATTTGTTGGAGGTGCCGCCGCAGTCGTTGCAGGTGAAGATGGTTTTATCTTTAGCCAAATTGCACCCCAAGCTCTGCCGCCCTTGTTTGTGCGGCTTGCATGGCTTCGATAAAGATGGTGCGGGTGCGGTGGTTTTCTAAGTGCGTGAGCGCCGCGTAGGTCGTACCGCCTTTGCTGGTGACGCGCTCGCGCAGGGTGCCTAGGGGCTCGGTAGAGGCCATTGCCAACGAGGTGCTGCCCGCAAAGGTATGCGTAGCAAGGCTTCTAGCCTGATCGGCCGTAAGGCCCATAGCCTGTGCGGCCTGCACCATGGCCTCTAAAAAATAAAACACATAGGCAGGCCCCGATCCGGAGATGGCGGTGACGGCATCTAGTTTGGCTTCTTCATCCAACCAAAGCGATGCGCCCGTGACACCGACCACGCTCTCGACAAGAGCACGGTCAGCGCTGGAGACACCTTGGCGGGCAAATAGCCCGGTGATGCCTTGACCGATCAGTGCTGGCGTGTTGGGCATGGCGCGCACGATGCGCTCGGTGTCTAGCCACGTGGCAATGGAAGCGGAGGTGACACCAGCTGCCACACTCAGATGCAAGGCGTTTTGCGTCAAGGGTGCCACGGGCGCTGCGGCTTCTTTGAAGAGTTGCGGTTTGATGGCCCACACGATGACATCGCACTTGGCGAGAGCGTTGCCCGCCGTGGCCTGCGCGGCAATACCAAAATCGGCTTGGAGTTTGGCTTGCGCGGCTTCAAACGGCTCAACGATTACGAATTGCTGGGGCTTCATGCCAGCTTTCAATAAGCCGCCGATGATGGCGCTGGCTATGTTGCCGCCGCCAATAAAGCCAAGATGAGCTTGGGTAAGATAGGAGCTGGTCATAAATGCAAAATTTTTTAATTTTTTAATGGGTGGACATATGGTTCAGCGCCTCATTATCTTGCTATTAGCATCGTTTGGCTGGCTTGCCAATAGTGTGCAAGCGCAGGACTTGGTGGTGGGTCAATCGGTACCTTTATCGGGCATCAATGCCAATTTTGGTAGGGATATGCGCGATGGCGCGGCTGCGGTGTTTGCCAAGGTCAATGCCCAAAATGGCATAGCGGGGCGAAAAATTCAGCTACTTGCCTTGGATGACGGGAACCTGCGCGAGCGTGCCCTTCAAAATACCAAAGAATTGATTGAGACTAAAAAAGCGTTGTTGTTGTTTGGCTATGGTTCGGCCACAACCACGCTTGATGCGCTGACCCTGATCAAGCAATACGACATGGCTTTGTTTGCACCCTTCACAGGATCAGCAAATGTGCGCAGGGATCCTCGGGTGTTTACGATTCGCGCCTCCTACGCTGAGGAGGCGGCAAAAATCAGCGAGAGTCAAAAAGCTTTGGGGATGACGAATGTGCTCGTGGTTCATTACGACGATGCCGTGGGTCAATCGGATGCGCAAAGCGTGGTGTCGGCTATGGACTTAGTAAAAAAACCGCGTACCTTGATGGTCAAGCGTTACGCGAGGTTGAATGAAGCTTTTTTTGCACCCATCTTCAATGACCTACCGGCTTATGTGTTGGTGGTGGCCGAGCATACGGTGGCGGTTGATTTGCTGCAAGCGGTTGCGGCTCGAAATGTGCGTTTGCCCGTGGTGACTTTGTCGCAAGTCAACTCCGACGAGCTGACCAGTAACTATGGCGATTTAGCGCAAGGCGTATTGGCTGCGCAAGTGGTGCCCACTCCCAGAGGGGGCATGCTGGTTAAAAACGCGGCCATCCGAGATTGCGCCGCACTGCTCAAAGATTACAGTGGCAAAACGCTCAACTACACCTCGCTGGAGTCTTGCCTTGCTGCCAAAACGATTGTGCGGGTGATACAAAAGTTAGGTACGCACAAGGTGACACGTGCCAGTTTGTTGCGCGGGCTAGAAGAGGCAACGCGAATTGATCTGGATGGCTTTGTCGTCAACTTCAGCAAAGACAACAGTGGCAGCAGTTTTGTTGACTTGGTGGTTTTATCGGGAGGTCGTTAAATTGAACACGGTGACATACATCCTTGCGCTCGATCAAGGCACCACCAGCTCCAGAGCCATTATTTTTGATGGCACCGGCAAACCCGTTGTCAGCCACGGCATCGAGTTTCGCCAGCTATTTCCCAAGGCTGGTTGGGTGGAGCACGATGCCACCGAAATTTGGCAAACTCAATTAGCCGCAGCCCAAGCGGCGCTTGGTCTGCTGGCACGCAAGCACGGGCAAGCCTCGCTGGATAAGGTCTGCGGGCTTGGGCTTACCAACCAACGCGAAACCACGGTACTGTGGGATAGGCGTACAGGCGAGCCGATCAGCCATGCCATCGTTTGGCAAGATCGGCGCACGGCTAGTCGTTGTGATGCGCTACGCTTGGCGGGCAAAGCGGCTTTGATTCAGCAAAAGACGGGGCTGATACTGGACGCTTATTTTTCTGCGACCAAGCTAGAGTGGTTGCTCGATAACGTCCAGCATGGCGGCGTCAGCGCCCGCACGCTGGCCGAGCGCGGCGAGCTTTGTTTTGGCACGGTGGATAGCTGGTTGATCTACAAACTCACCGCCGGCAAGGTACACGCCACCGATGTGAGCAACGCCTCGCGCACCATGCTGTTTAACATTCATACGCAAAAGTGGGATGCGCAGCTGCTGCGGCTTTTTCATATCCCAGCCTCCGTGCTACCAAATGTGGTGGCCAGCTCGGGCGTGCTGGGCGAGGTGGATGCACAGCTGTTTGCCTCAGTCGGTGTGGGGCGGGCGCTGCCCATTGCGGGCGTGGCGGGCGATCAGCAAGCGGCTACCTTTGGACAAAATTGCTTTGCATTAGGTTCCGCCAAAAACACCTACGGCACGGGCTGCTTCATGCTGATGAACACAGGGCAGACAGCGGCGGCCTCCAAAAATAAATTATTAACCACCATTGGATGGCAGGCCACGTCTGATCAGGCTCGCACGGCTTATTGCCTTGAAGGCTCCGTCTTTATGGGCGGGGCAACGGTGCAGTGGTTGCGCGATGGACTCCAAATCATCGAGCGAGCCTCGGACGTGGAGGCGCTGGCCGCGAGCGTGCCCGATACGGCGGACTGCTACTTGGTGCCTGCGTTCGCTGGGCTGGGCGCACCGTACTGGGATGGTTTTGCGCGTGGGGCGCTTGTGGGCATGACGCGCGGCACCACACGCGCGCATATTGCGCGGGCTGCGCTAGAGGCTATTTGTTTGCAAAGTGCCGATGTATTTGCGGCGATGCAGGCGGACTCGGGCATCACCTTGTCGGAGCTGCGTGTGGATGGCGGCGCGACGGCCAATAACTTGCTGATGCAATTGCAGGCCGATGTGCTGGGTGTGCCGGTGGTACGCCCCGTGGTGACCGAGACCACCGCACTGGGCGCGGCTTATTTGGCCGGGCTTGCGCTGGGCGTGTGGTCTAGCGCTGCCGAGTTATCGAGCCAATGGGCGGTGGATAAACGGTTTGAACCGCAGTGGTCTGATGCCCAGCGCCGCAGCAAACACCAGCGTTGGGGCCAGGCCGTTTCACGTAGCCGCGCGTGGGTGCAGCCATAAAGGCGGGTCAATCTTGATGCCTGTACCACTCACCCGTGCGCAGTCTTTTGCCAAATTGAGCGAAGGGTCATGCTTTGACATGATCGTGGTGGGAGGCGGAGCCACGGGGCTGGGCGTGGCGCTGGATGCGGCCAGTCGCGGTTTATCGGTCGCCGTGTTCGAGCGATATGACCTGGCCTCTGGCACGTCATCGCGTGCCACCAAACTGGTGCATGGCGGTGTGCGTTACTTGGCGCAAGGCCATTTGCCCTTGGTGCGCGAGGCGCTACGCGAGCGCAGTCGGCTCTTGCACAATGCGCCGCACAATGCCCATGCCATCCCCTTTGTCATGCCGAGTTTTACCTGGTGGGAGCGTCCGTTTTACGGGATCGGACTTAAGCTGTACGACGCACTAGCGGGCACGCGCAGCCTAGGCTCGACTCAATTTTTATCAGCCGACGAGACGGCAGCAGCCTTGCCAGGCGTGCGTTTGCAAGGTGATGCTGGGCGGCTCCAAGGTGGCGTTCGCTACTGGGACGGTCAATTTAACGATGCCCGGTTGGCGATTGACCTAGCGCGAACAGCCGCGTCTTTGGGGGCGCTGGTCGTGAACTATTGCTCGGTTGAGCGCACACTAGAAGATGGCCAGGGCGTGGCCGGTGTGTGCGTGAGAGATCAAGAAACGGGACACAGTTATTCGGTGCGCAGCCGCTGCGTCGTCAACGCGACGGGCGTTTGGGTTGATGAGCTGCGCGGTGCTCCCACGCCATTGGTCAAACCGAGTAGAGGTGTTCATCTGGTGGTGAGCCGCGACTTTATGCCTACAGACTCGGCGATGTTGATTCCCAAAACCCGCGATGGTCGGGTGCTGTTTATCGTGCCGTGGTTAGGGCATTTGATTTTGGGTACAACTGATACACCTGTGCAAGAAGCGCTACGCGAACCCCATGCCGACAAGGCTGATGTCGACTTCATCTTGCGCG
Source organism: uncultured Burkholderiaceae bacterium (assembly GCA_964485285.1). GTDB lineage: Bacteria > Pseudomonadota > Gammaproteobacteria > Burkholderiales > Burkholderiaceae_C > JASGCK01. Next base: position 19,478 of record CAZAIW010000009.1, read on the forward strand.
AAACGGCGCATTACTTGACCAAAGCGCCCACTCGTGCCGACGTGCTGAGCATCTGGTCGGGTCTGCGTCCCTTGGTGCAAGACGCGCACGCAGCCAGTACCAAAGCCATCAGCCGCGAGCACACCATTGAAGTCGCAGCTAATGGCTTGTTGACGGTGACGGGTGGCAAATGGACGACCTATCGGGCGATGGCCGAGGACGTGATGGCGCACGCCATCAGTCACAAGCTGTTGCCAGCGGGGACATCGCCCAAGTGCATCACGCACGATTTACCGATTCTGGGAGCAGACAGTCCGTGTCGTGCGCCTGACGTGACCGCCGCTGCCGATCCGGATTTTGTGCGCTATGCGGTGGAGCATGAGTGGGCAAGAACCGTATCGGATGTGCTCGCAAGGCGATCAAGGGCTTTATTTTTGAACGCTAAAGTGGCTGAAAAGTTAGCACCCGCTGTTGCTAAATCTATGATGGATAGAGGTATTTCTGATCCAGACTTGGCTTCACTGACCCGGTTAGCCCAGCAATATCAAAACTGTCCCTTATCTGACTAAGCAAACAAGCTACAATCGCGCGCCTATTCGCTTTATTCGCTCCCTTTTGCCCCACTTGCTACGCCTATGAAAACTACTGCTAAAGCAGCTAAAAAAACCGTTACCACTCAAAAATTGACACCTGCTTCCAAGGGCGTACCTGCCAAAAAAGTGGCGAATAAAGTCGTGAGTACGTCAAAATCGCAAACCATCAAGGCCAGCGCTAAAAAGGCGGCAGTCCCTCTTGTCGCCAAGCAAAGCGCCAAGCCAAGCGCCAGGCCTGAGCCTAAGTCAGTCAAGGTCACGAAAGAGTTGGCACCTGCCGTAGTGGCAGCGACGACAAGCGATGTCGCACTGACCAAGCCCGCTAAAGCACGCAAGGGCGCGGATAAAAATTATGTGGCCCCGCCCACCGTTGTGCAGGTGCAAACCTCGGCAAAGCTGGTGCATACGCCCACAGGATTTGGGCAAGTACTCAATCCGGCGGTGATTCCTGCCCCCGTTAAAAAGAACGCCAAATTAGCTGCCAACTGGAAGACCAAGCCACCGCATGAGCTGACCGACGCTGAGGTCATCGCCATGCCTGACGACGAGTACATGAACAAGACGCAGTTGGCTTTTTTCAGATTCAAGCTGTGTGAGTTGCGCGATAGCATTTTGAAAAACGCCTCGGAAACTACCGAGCATATGCGTGACGACAGCGCCGTTGTGCCTGATCCGACCGACCGCGCCACGATAGAAGAGGAGCACGCGCTTGAGCTGCGTACCCGTGACCGTGAGCGTAAGCTGCTTAAAAAAATTCAGCAATCGATTGGTCGCATTGACCAAGAGGACTACGGATACTGTGACGAGACGGGTGAACCCATTGGCGTTAGCCGACTGATCGCACGTCCTACGGCATCGCTATCGCTAGAGGCTCAGCAGCGGCGAGAGCTTAAACAAAAAATGTTTGGAGACTGATGTCTTTAGTGCGCAAACAGCACGCTGATCTTGTACGGCATCGCGAGCTCAATGCTTTGCGACGGCTGATGTATGAACGTAAGAAAACGGTTTTGCGTTTCGAGAATCAACTCAGCGCAGCGCAAGTGAAGGCGCTCAGCGCAAGCGAGGCGATCTATCAAATTGACAGGCTAGAAGCGCAAATGAGCGAGCAGCTACGCGAGTCTTATGCTCATCATTTAGCAACTGACGAGACCGCGTTTGATTTTGAGCACACGCACATCCAAGCATTTCACGCGACAGAGGAACTCATCAAGTCTCCTCCCATCAAAAGTCCGGAGTTCACCGTCGTGCAAGAGGCCAGCGAGCATTTTGCTCAAGACCGTGCGCACATGGCGCAAAGTCTGCTGGAGCAAGCGGTTGGTGAGGGCGGTAAGCAGCAAAACAGCATTCCGACATGGTTGGCTTTTTTCGATTTATACCGGGCGACCGATCAGCTCGGTCTATTTGAAGCGCTGGCACTTGACTACTCGATTCGGTTTGGTCGCTCCCCCCCGCAGTGGGTCTCGATTGTGCAGCAGGCCACCCTTGCTGGGTATGAGCGCGACCCCGTGCCGACTAACCAAGCCATGGATTGGACGGCTGCGCAAGCGTTGACGAAAGATGATCTGGTGGAGCTTGAGCAAGTGGTGGGCGTTGCCGCCAAGGGCTCACGGCACATCACCATTAACTGGGCCGCTTGTGCGCCCAGCAACCCCGTGCAGTGGCGTTTGCTGCAAGTGGCACTGGATTACCTCGCCTCGCAGCAGGTGTATTGCGCAGTGCGGGGCATCACCGAGTTAACACAAACCTTTGACTTGACCGTGAAAGAGTCCGTGCTGGCGAAGTTGGCACTCGCGCGCTGCCAAAACCTAGCTCAGCTCTACGAGGATTTGGCCATCGACTACAGCCTTCAGTTTGAAATTTCACCGCCTGATTGGGTGCCTCCTGTTTGCCGATTTGAGCTTGACTCGGGAGCGTCCCATCGCATGCAGTTGGTGGCGCAGGGTGCATTGCCTGCGGAGCTGTTTGGCAGCTTGGATGGTGAGTCAGCCGCCCGCATGTTGGCGACCATCACCCCGGCTCAGGGGCTAGTGATTCGCTGTGATCGTCTGGTACGCTGTGATCAGGTGGCTGTGGGCGTGATCAAGCGTTTTGCGCAGGCTGCCAAGGCTCAGGCCATGGAGATCGAGTTTCAAGGTGTACACCGCATGGTGGCAGCTTACTTTATGAAAAACGATTTGTATACCTACGCCAGAGTAACTTTGCGGCGTGACTAATTTTTTATTCTTCCGATGGAAAGCTCAGCTATGTCTTTAGACCCCCAACACCACCGAGCGGACAGCATGTATGGCACAACCATTCTTTCTGTACGCCGCGAAGTGATACAGCCCGATGGCAGCAAAAAATGGAGTGTGGCGCTGGGTGGCGATGGACAGGTGACGCTGGGCTCCATCGTGATCAAAGCCACAGCGCGAAAAATTCGCAAACTACATCACGACAAAGTACTGGCGGGTTTTGCTGGTGCCACGGCAGATGCATTCACGCTGTTTGAGCGCTTTGAGGCCAAACTAGAAAAACACCAAGGTCACCTGGTTCGCGCCGCCATTGAACTCACCAAAGACTGGCGCACCGATCGTGTGCTGCGCCGCTTGGAAGCCATGCTTGCCGTGGCCGATCTCACCGCTTCGCTCATCATCACCGGCAACGGTGATGTGCTAGAGCCCGAGCACGGCATTGTGGCTATTGGCTCGGGCGGTGCCTACGCGCAGGCGGCGGCCAAAGGCTTGCTCGACAACACCGAGCTGGCGGCTGCCGACATCGTTCAAAAGTCTCTCACCATCGCTGCCGATCTGTGCATCTACACCAATCACAACCACATCATTGAAACGCTTTAACTTCCTATGTCGAACCTCACACCACAAGAAATTGTTTTAGAGCTGGATAACAACATCGTGGGTCAGCATGCTGCCAAGCGGGCGGTGGCGATCGCGCTGCGCAACCGTTGGCGCAGGAGCCAAGTGGCCGATGGTCTGCGCCAAGAGATCACACCTAAAAATATCTTGATGATTGGCCCCACCGGTGTGGGTAAAACCGAAATTGCGCGTCGCTTGGCCAAACTAGCCCATGCGCCTTTTATTAAGGTCGAGGCTACCAAATTTACCGAAGTGGGTTATGTCGGTAAAGACGTGGACAGCATCATCCGTGACTTGGCGGAAATTGCGGTCAAACAAGAGCGCCACAGCGCGATGGTGCGTGTGCGCGAGAGAGCGGCCGAGCAAGCCGAGGAGCGCATCCTTGATATTTTGGTTCCACCCGCGCGTAGCGAAAGCAAGGGCGATTTTGGTTTGGGCTCTAGCCAGCCAACAACGAATCCCAACGAGAGTGTGGCTCGGCAGACCTTTCGCAAAAAATTGCGAGCCGGGGAATTGAATGACAAAGAGATTGAAGTCGAGTTAGCGCAGTCGGTGCCGACGGTTGAAGTCATGGGGCCTGCGGGCATGGAAGACATGGCTGAACAAATTAGAGGTATGTTTAGCCAGATGTCCGAGGGCAAAACAAAAACTCGTAAATTGGTCATTGCCGAAGCGCTCAAAGTATTAACCGATGAAGAGGCTAGCAAACTGGTCAACGATGAAGACATCAAAACCCAGGCGCTGACCAACGCGGAGCAAAACGGCATTGTTTTTATCGATGAGATTGACAAAGTGACAACGCGCTCAGACAGCGGTAGTGCCGATGTGTCGCGTCAAGGGGTGCAGCGCGATTTATTGCCCTTGGTGGAAGGCACCAGTGTTTCCACCAAGCACGGCATCATCAAAACCGATCACATCTTGTTCATTGCCAGTGGTGCATTCCACTTTAGTAAACCCAGCGATTTGATTCCTGAGCTACAAGGCAGATTCCCGATTCGCGTTGAGTTGCAGTCCTTATCGGTCAAAGATTTTGAAGCCATTTTGACCAGCACGCACGCTTCGCTTACTAAACAATACCAAGCGCTACTGGGTACTGAAAGCGTGACGCTGGACTTCACGCCTGACGGCATCACGCGCCTTGCCAATACGGCGTTTGAAGTCAACGAGCGTACCGAAAACATTGGTGCGCGCCGGCTCGCAACGGTGATGGAGCGCCTGCTTGATGAGGTGAGTTTTGATGCCGCCAATTTGGGCGGACAAACCATCACGATTGATGCCGCTTATGTGGATGGCAAGCTCAAAGAGCTGAGTAAAAACGAAGACCTGTCGCGGTATATTTTGTAAGCTGGTGATGAAACAAAAAATCGGACTGATTCTTTTAGTTGTTTGCGCTTACGGGGGCGTGGCGGCAATACAAATCCTTCGCTCTCTCAATATAGAGACTGAGGAGATGCTGGCGAGGGGACAGCATGTGCAGTTTTTGATGCTGTTTGTAGTCCCTGCAATCGCTGGAGCTGCTGGAGCCATAGGTACTTATGTTGGCATCACGAAATTGTGGCAATTCCAAGCGAGAAAGTCTGTCCGTGCGATAGGGTTTGGTTTAGTTGTTTTGTTCTCCACGCCATCGCTCATGACGATTGCCTCAGCTAGCGTTCACGCATTCCAGCTGTACGATGCAATAGATGGCTTGGCAAAACAAGGCAATCACTATGAAACGATACTGACACGGTTGATCAACCAATCGCAAACGGCATCAGACCCTAAAGTGAGGGCATTAGCAGCTAAGAAGGTGTTCGAGTTGTATGCCGTTCAGGGTACTTGGTTTGATGAGAATAATCAGCTACAGGTTTATCTTCCTGCGCCTGAAGAGCTTGAAAAAGTCAAGGCGATCAAAGCAAAGTCCGATAAAGACTTTGCAGAACTGGACAGAACCAAACTGAAGAGGTCATCAGACGTGCTGATTCTTGTCCTATTCGGCGCGCTTGTGGGTTATGTCGGCAGCTTATTTTTGTTGATGCTTTGGCGGGTCGTCAGGCACTGATTTTTGGACTACACCAAAACCCGCTCAATCCCGCCGTTGTTGGCGGCGGTTACGTAGTTGGGCATCCAGTCTTCGCCCAAGATGCGCTTGGCCATCTCCACCACGATGTAGTCAGCTTCCAGCAGTCCTGTTTTTAAATCGTCTTGGTAGCGATTAAGTCCCATCAAGCAGCTAGGGCACGAGGTCAAAATTTTGACGTTGGCGTTTGCCGAGACGGCTCCTGATTCACGCAGCGCCGCTTCGCCCTTGCGTATTTCGGCCTCTTTGCGAAAGCGGATTTGCGTGGAAATGTCGGGGCGATGAGTCGCAAGGCCGCCGCTCTCGCCGCAGCAGCGCTCGCTTTGTAGCACCGATTCACCCACCAGCGCCTGCACGGTTTTGATCGGCGCTTGCAGCTTCATCGGTGTGTGGCAAGGGTCGTGGTAGAGGTAAGCACCTTGGCTGGCAGGTGCCAGCGTGATGCCTTTTTCTAGCAGGTACTCATGAATATCAATGATGCGCGAGCCGGGGAAAATTTTGTCGAACTCGTACCCTTGCAGCTGGTCGTAGCACGTGCCGCAGCTGACCACCACGGTTTTAATGTCGAGGTAGTTCAGCGTGTTGGCGACGCGGTGAAACAGCACGCGGTTATCGGTAATGATTTTTTCTGCTTGGTCAAACTGCCCGCTACCGCGCTGCGGATAGCCGCAGCACAGGTAGCCTGGTGGCAGCACGGTTTGCACGCCCGCGTGCCACAGCATGGCCTGCGTGGCCAGTCCGACTTGGCTGAATAAACGCTCCGAGCCGCAACCCGGGAAATAAAACACGGCCTCTGATTCGGTTGTTGTGCTTTGCACGTTACGAATGATCGGCACGTAGTTGGCGTTTTCAATATCCAAGAGCGCCCGCGCCGTGCGTTTGGGCAAGCCTTTAGGCATTTTTTTGTTGACGAAGTGAATGACTTGCTCTTTGATGGGCACCTTGCCAATCGACGCTGGGGGATGGCTGGTTTGTGCTTTTGCCAGCAACCGAAAGGCCCGGTTGCCCATACGCTGCAACCGAAAGCTCAGGCTCGTCAGGGCGTGACCGATCCGGATGGCACGCGGACTGAGCGTTCCGATAAACCACGATTGAAATGCAGCTGCGGGTCTAAAGCTGCGTTGTCCCATTTTGCGTAGCAAATTACGCATATTCATGGAGACATCGCCAAAGTCGATATTGACAGGGCAGGGCGTGAGGCATTTGTGGCAGACCGTGCAGTGGTCAGCAACATCTTCAAACTCTTGCCAATGCTGAAGTGAGATGCCGCGCCGTGTTTGCTCTTCATACAAAAACGCTTCGATTAGCAACGATGTGGCCAGAATTTTGTTACGCGGGCTGTACAGCAAATTGGCTCGCGGTACGTGCGTGGCGCACACGGGTTTGCATTTGCC